>CAXTGN010000897.1:833-2139 GCA_964243455.1 uncultured Acidobacteriaceae bacterium | reverse complement strand
CGGAGCGATGTCCCGGGATTCAGAAATCCCGCAGCCCGTTGCCCGGCGTGACAATGTTCGGTAAGACGGAAGCGCCATCGAAACGTCTGACCCGTAGGCATGACCGTAGTCGACCTGCGGGAACATCTCCCTGATCAGGGGAGGGTTCGGGAATGGTATCGCCCAACAGACCCCGAGCGAACGAGCAGACCCGATAAGGACCAACCAGGGGCGAAGATGCTAGGCTCCTGTGAAAGAGACGGGCAGTATCAAGCTGCGCGTTCGGGCCAAGCACAATAAGGAGCACGGTGAACGCGGATCTGGAACATCTTGTCGTGCTGCAGGCCCAGGATCTTGAGTCGGTACGGCTGCGCGCGGAACTTCTTGAGGCTCCGCGCCGCGTGAAGGCGTCAGAGACGGCTCTGGCCGGGGCCGAAGCCTCGCTGGCCGGCTGCCGGCAGCGGATAGCCGCTGAAGAAAAGCTGCGCCGCGGACAGGAATCGGAGATCGCGAGCCACCGTTCCAAACTCGAACGGCTGCGGCGATCGCTCGATTCCGCCACCAGCGCACAGCAGGTCTCGGCCTTTGAACACGAGATGGCCTTCGCAAAGTCGGCTATTGAGGCGCTGGAAGACGCGGAACTCGCCTCCATGGAGCGGACGGAGGCCTTCGATACCGAGGAGAAGACGCTGGCAGCGGCAGCGGAGCGGGGGAGGGCTACGCTGCTTGCTGAGCGGGAGCGGACCGCCGCGCTGAAGGCAAAGAATGAGGCCGCGATTGCCGGGATCGAGCGTGAGCGCGGCAGTTTGCGCAGCCAGATCTCGCCCGGACCCCTGGCCACCTATGATCGGCTGGCTAAATCACGTGGAAGCGGCGTCGCTGAGGCCGTCGGCAATGCCACCGCGGGCAAGTGCGCCGCGTGCCAAATGGGCGTGCGGCCGCAGCGCTGGCAGGACCTGATCGGCCGCGATCACCTGGACGAAATCTTCAACTGCGAGAGCTGTGGCCGGATGTTGTTCTGGGATCCGCGCCGGGACACACCACGGGCCTGGGCTGCCGGGGAACGGCTGCAGGCTGCCACCGGCACTGGTACTGGGGGCTCGCGATGAGCCTGGACGCCACCGTCGGAGCGGGACGCAAAATCATTTGCGTCGATATGGACGAGGTGATTGCGGACGCCCTCGGCGAACACATCACGCGCTATAACCGCGACTTCCACGAGAAGCTCACGGTCGCCGACCTCCATGGCCGCTGGATTTGGGACTTTGTTCCGCCGGAGCGGCTGGCCATGCTGGAGCGGTACATGTGTTCCGAGGATTTTTTTGGT
>CAXTGN010000897.1:0-823 GCA_964243455.1 uncultured Acidobacteriaceae bacterium | reverse complement strand
GAGGTGATGCCGCATGCCCAGCGCGTGCTGGAGCGGTTGCAGGAGCAGTACGAGGTTTACATCGCAACTGCCGCGATGGAGGTGCCGACCAGCTTCACCAGCAAATTCGAGTGGCTGAAGCAGCACTTTCCCTTTATCCGGCCGTCGCACATTGTGTTTTGCGGCGATAAAGGGATTCTGCGCGGCGATTATCTGATCGACGACAACCCCCGGCAGCTGCGGCGCTTTCGCGGCGAGGGCATCCTGTACAGCGCCCCCGCGAACGTGTTCGTGAGCGGTTTCCGGCGCGTAAACGACTGGCTGGAAATCGAAAAGCTGTTCCTAAGCTAAGCCATCAGCTGAACCGGCAAACAACATTCTGAGCAACGTCTGCCCTGTCATCCTCAGCAATGCGTGACCCGTTTTCCTGATCAACGCGACAAACCTCTGTAATCCGGGCGCGGCCGGAAATACAAAGGTCCTTCACTTCGTTCAAGATGATGGTTCAGGGACAGTGTGCGTTGCTGCCGGGGAAGACGACTTTACCGCTTCCGCTTGCTGCTGCCAGTTACCGCGTTTTTGCCACTTCGCAGCGGAATTCGCGAGCCGGTGTGATGACCCCGGGGCGGCTCCTGCAATGTGATGATGAGTGCCTTGCAGTCCGTGTCGCCGACGCGCTCGTAACTGTGCACCGGCGCGGCGTGAAAAAACACAGCGTCGCCTTCTTCGAGCGTCTCCGCCTGCCCCTCGTGCGTCAGCCGCAGGCAGCCTTCGAGCATATACAGAAACTCGGCGCCGGCATGGCCGTGCGATTTCGGTTGGCGACGTTCCGTGGCGGGCAAAA
>CAXTGN010000896.1:0-2147 GCA_964243455.1 uncultured Acidobacteriaceae bacterium | reverse complement strand
GTTCCCCGCGGTGGCGTAGCCCAGCGACACCGGCCGCGTCCCCTGCAGCTGCGAATATGCTCCCAGCTCGTCCTGCTTGAGTTTGAACGCGCTCTCCCACGCCTTCTCCTCGTCCGTCTCCGGTTTGCCCTCCGGCTGCACCAGCAGGTAGTTCAGGTGCAACGCCTGGCCGGCTTCCGGCACATCCAGCGCCAGCCACGCTCCCACCGCCGCTCCCCAGTCGCCGCCCTGAGCCCGATATCGCTCGTAGCCCAGCTCTCCCATCAGCCGGTGGAACAGCCGTGCCGCCCCGCGCGGACTCACCGGACGCACCGGCTTGCCGGAGAACCCGAATCCCGGCAGCGACGGGATCACCAGGTCGAACGCGTCCTCCGCCCGTCCCCCATATCGGCTCGGGAACGCCAGCGGCTCGATCACGCCCCAGAACTCGATCACCGATCCCGGCCAGCCGTGGGTGAGCAGCAGCGGCCGCCTTCCCTCCGCCTCACCCACCACGTGCACCGCGTGCACGTCGAGCCCGCCTGCCTCTGCGATCACCTGCGGGAACCGGTTCAGCCGCGCGACCGCCGCCTCCAGGTCGAACCCGTCCACCCAGTATGCCGCGAGCTCACGCAGGAAGTCAGGATCACACCCGTGCTCCCATCCGGCCCCTTCGGGCAGGCGCGGGAACCGATACGCCCGGATCCTCTCGCGCACTGGTGCGAACTGCTCGGCGGTCCACGACGCTCGAAACGGTCTCATCGATCGGCTTCCCCTGCTGAGGACCTCTGCTCCCGAAATGTCCCCGGGAACGGCCCGGTTCCGCCGCGCCGTCCAGCCGGACCCGGCGACGGCCTCACCCGATGCAACCGGCAGCGGGACCCTTACCTTCCCCAAGGTGCCGGAAGCGCATCGACGCGACGAGTCTGCTGCCCGCTACGAGGGCTGCCAGCGCGAGCTGATGATCTCGACAAGAAGCCATACCAGTGGTGCGGGAGGTAGCTTGCCCGTTCTGATAGCCTGCGAAACTGCCGACCAATGTCGACGAGGCGCCTTCAACGTGACAATGCCTCTACGGGGGCAGGTCGGCGATCCTTCTGGTATCGCAGCTGCCTCCGCCGAAGTGAGAGGCCCAAGCCCTGTGGACTGCTCGTTCGTCCTGTCCCGCCCTGGACGGACACGCTCAAGGGCGTTCGATGCGGGCTGCATAGCAGCCGCGCTTGGCGTAGTGCGCCTGGATGTAGGCGACGTCCGGGTTCGCCAGGAGGCGCTCGATCAATTTCTCGGCCTCGCGTCCGTCGACCGGGTCGGCATCAACCATCTCCCCAGCGACATCAAACGCCCGCAGCGACAAGAGGCGGACACGAAGTACCTGCGGCACCTCGTCCGCTTGGTCGTATGCGACTTCGGCGCCTTCTCGTACGAAGATGGCGTGGCTGGCGCGATAGGGCGTGTCGACGGGCTGATGCGTATAATTGAGCAGCAGAAGCGTCTCACCGGGCTCGGCGTCACGGACTTCCACACGGTCGGGGAAGCCGGGCTTCTTATCGGCGACGCAGCGCTTGACCCATTTGGCAGCGAGCAAATCGTCCGAAAGCCCGTAGAACTGACGGAAGAGCTTAGGCGACAGGCCGATAATGCGGAAGGACATGGCGATCTCCTTGAGGACGCGGCGCGACCATGAGGCACATAGACGGCCGCCGAACCCCGTTTCTTGCTGGACAATCCTCCACCATCGGCGCCGGCCTTTGACCTCAGGCCGCTTCAGGGGCAAGCAGCTCGCACTCGCGCCAAGCCCGAGCAACAGCCGGAGATGTCTCTCTCAGTGCGAACCACTCGATGGCAGGGATGGCGACGGCCAGGATCTGTCGGCGCAAGCTTGCGGGATCTCCGGCGCTGCTGGAGGACGCGCAAATGATAGCTGGCTGCGCAGGCGCGCGATGGGCGTCGGCAGCCAACGGGCGACTTTCTGCTGCTCTAATATCTACGGATCCCGTGTCAGAGGGCAATTGAGACAGTCTGACGAGCCGTCGTTGCGCCTCGAGGTCGAGTTTTTGCCGTGTCCCCTGTTGCGACGCGGACAAGGGATGGGCTCGGTTGCCATGCTGATCATCGCCTGATGCGCATCTTGAGCTGGAACCTGCTGATAAGAACTGGCGCAGGGGTGG
>CAXTGN010000895.1:1164-2149 GCA_964243455.1 uncultured Acidobacteriaceae bacterium | reverse complement strand
GAGGAACTCCGCCGGCGAAGATCATAATCCGGCCATGATTTGAGACATGGATTCCGAAGAACTGCTGGCCTGGACCGGAGTTGTCGCCGAGATCCTTGGTTGTGATGTCGAAGGCGCGGGAGGTGAAAGCCTTATTGATCGCAATGTCAATAGATCCTCGCCAAGCGTTCTCCATGCGTTCGAAAGCGAGCAGGTTTCCGCCTTCATCTACGACGGCGAGGCACATGGGTTGACCGATCTGTTCAGCCTTCTTGGTTGCTGCGGCGATGATCTTCCGCGCGTCGCTCAGGTTAAGCATTGCGTTTACTCCTCCTCGTGTCTCTAGGGGCACGGTATTTAGGATGCGGTTTGCGGCACGACGGGGGAGGATGTGCATGACCCTGGCGCCAAGACTTCACCCGGTCGCGGATCAGCTGATCGCGGGGTGCGGGATTGGAGGTAGCGGGTCCGGCGTCGCTTCCGGGCTCTTCCAACCGTACGTCTCATAGCGCCAGTGGGGCACGCCGTCAGCGAGCTCAAGGACCGTAAACCCTTCGGGAGTACCCCACCGGCTCCCACGCCACCAGTTGCCGGAGATGGCTCCGGAGGTGATGTAGGGTACGTCTCGCCAAAATACGGTCTCATTGATGTGCGTGTGACCCTGCAGGACAGCGATGACGTGATGCCCCTCAAAGAGATCGATCACCTGCCGGGAGTTGCCGACGAGGAAGCCGTGCAGATTGGTCATCGCCTGGTACACGGCGGCCTTTGCGGCTTTATCATCCGGCGGTGAGTACTGCGGGGCCGCTGAAACCAGCGGCACGTGGCTAATTACGATGATTGGGGTAGCTGGTGGAGTCGCCGCGAGGTCGGCGGCGAGCCACTGCAGCTGCGGGGAGTCGATCATAGCGTCGAACTCTCGTTCCGGCGTGATCTGGATCGAGTCGAGCAGGATGAAGTGGTAGCCCTTTTCGTTGAAGGAGCGATAGGTTTTCGTGTTGAAGCG
>CAXTGN010000895.1:0-1154 GCA_964243455.1 uncultured Acidobacteriaceae bacterium | reverse complement strand
TCGAAGGCCTTCTTGCCATACAGCGGGTCGGACGGCTCGACTCTGGTCGTGGGAACTCGGCCGAAGACGTCATGATTTCCGATGACGTGATGGATGGGGATGCCGGAAAGGTTCTGCTCTGTCCTGGTGTAGAGGTCCAGCAGCATGAGGGAACGATCCCGCGGGGCGGCGGCGAGGTCGAAGCAGTGATCGCCACCCTGGATGCAAAGGTCGGGCTTGAGTGATTTTATCTTTTGCAGAGCCAGTGCGGTGCCCTCTGCGGCGCGGAGCTCAGGCTGGGTGTGAGTGTCGGTGAAGAAGACCAGCTTGAGGGTGCCGGGAGACGATGATCGTCGCTGTGGTCTAGCCTCGAGAGCGGCGCTAGCGGTGAGGGTAGCGGAGAGAGAGATGAAGCGACGGCGGGAGAGAGCCATTCGCTCATCGTAGCGTCACGGCGTGAACGCTGTATGGATGAATCAGGAGTGTGAAGGAGCAACGGAGATGGTCTCGGAGAAGATCTCCGTGGATTCTCCCGCCAGCCATCGGGTCAACCAATGCACGAACGCGGCTTCTTCGGCGTCCCGAGCAGCGGCGTTCTGCCGAGCGCGGGCGCAGCAGGAGGCAGGGTGCTGACGGTAGCGAGCCACACAGTCAAGGCTGACGAAGACAGATTCTGTGAGGGCGAGCTTGGCATAAAAGGCCTGATCATCGAAAAGACCCTCGAATTGATCGACAAAACCCCCGATCCGCCGGGCGACTGCGGTACGAACGAGCGCGGTGCAGGTGCAGGGTGTCATCGTTTCATCCGCGCGAAACCACTCCAGGAGGAGCGGCGGCTGAAGAATGCCGGGAGCCGCGTGGGCAGGGATAAGCGGTGGGAGGAAGTTCTCGCCGAGAGAGCCGACCGCGGGATCGTAGGGGAGACTGAAGTCCCACCAGCGCTCTGCCGCGGCGTAGACCATGGCGACCTGCGGCATGGAGCGAAGCAACGGGAGCTGCAGGGAGAGCTTGTTCGGGAGCCAGACGTCATCGGCGTCCAGAAAGGCGATGACCTCACCGCGGGCATGCCGAAGGGCAAGATTACGGGAGGAGCTGATGCCACGGTTTATGCCGCCGGGATGCTGCAGGATGCAGATCTGGCCTGGAAAGCGGGTTGCATAACCTTGGGCAATGGA
>CAXTGN010000894.1:1899-2151 GCA_964243455.1 uncultured Acidobacteriaceae bacterium | reverse complement strand
AGGTGTAATGCTGGGTGAAGCGTCCGCACATGGGTTGGTCTCGTGAGGTTAGGCGGTAGCGCATCCTACTCAGCGGCTCGGCCACCGATACCCCCAGCCTAGCGTGACCGGCGGCACGTCGGGCGGCGGCGGATCGCCCCATCGATCATGGATGCCTCGCTTCCAGCTGTTCGCTACCACGCGCTCAATCGATGAGAGTGGCCCATAAGATGCAGGCCATCATGAATGAGGAAAATGCTCCGGCCACAAACA
>CAXTGN010000894.1:1246-1889 GCA_964243455.1 uncultured Acidobacteriaceae bacterium | reverse complement strand
CTGCGCCGAAAACGCTCAGGAAGGCGTGGACCTCTGTCCAGGTGTAGTTCTGGGTGAAGCGTCCGCACATTAGGGTGGCCTCGGTTGATGGACGACAGTGGCTCCACCCACAGCCCTGGCCGCCAGTGGCACGTCGGGCGCCTCCCGACCGCGCGATCAATCCATGAATATGGCCCATAAGATGCAGGCCATCATCGTTGAGGAACTGCTCCGGCCATAAACAATATCGACATAATATGTACGCTCCCGTTTGGGTCGGGAGTTACGGCTGGCGCGGATCGAAGTTCCGGAGACTGAGCGAACTGCGCACCCTTGGTGACCGATCGTTCCTCAATCGTTGGGTTCTTCATGGTCGGTTGGATTGATAGCCGACTTGAAAGCGTCCTGCGCTTCTTGGATCTCCCGATCGATGCCGCTTTCGCCCAGCCCGGCGCCGGCTAGCAGTTTCCTGAGCCACTTCAAGACGGCACGCCACATCCGCCCACCACCGGTATGTCGCAGTCGGATCAACAACTCACAATTTAGATGATTTGGCCATACCGGTGCGTATCGGACAGCCATGTTTTCCGATGGGTTCTAGAACCGGCCGTAATGCTGCATATGCGAAGCGTGCCCTTCGGGGCGCATGCCCTTCATTGGGCGT
>CAXTGN010000894.1:484-1236 GCA_964243455.1 uncultured Acidobacteriaceae bacterium | reverse complement strand
GAGAGCACGGACAAAAGCAGGGCCAAGTCGGCAAACACAGGGATCTCTGCTCGATCGATGGTGGTAACAGGGGTTCGCACCGCATCGGCTCCAGCGAGTTTTTATCCAATACCCCCCACCCTTGTCTGGGCCGCACATTCCAGCGAGCCATAAAGGCAGCAATTCAAAAAAGGTCGGAAAATACGGCCGAAACCGCAACGGGCACCCTTCAGTCGTCAATGCGCAGCCGCCGTCCTGGCTGCACCCGCGCGGTCGAGGTTGCTCCCCGTTTCCTCAGCCTTGCGAGTTTCGGCTCCGTTCAATTTCGTACTGCAACGCGTCTTTGATCTCTTCACTTTGCGTATGGATCAAACCGGAGATTTGTGATGGGACGTTACTTTTTCGATTTGCAGAGAGACGGTGAACAAGAGCGCGACACTATTGGAAGTGACCTTGCCAGCGATCAAGCCGCAGAAGAAGAAGCTGTCGTATTCCTGCAGGAATTGACACAAAGCGCGCCGTCCGGAGTGGCTTCCTACGACCTGCAAACAGAGGTGAGGAACGCGGCCGGACACGTGATTTCACGGCCAACTGGCGCTCACCACGCAGCGGCCGAACCCGGCCACCTGACTGTCAATCAGTTGCTCTACCAGCTTACGGATTTGGACAAGCTCTACGAAGGTTCAGGGACCGGCTTAGCCCCTTCGGTCAAAACTTCGATCTTCGACAGCAATTGCGAGAAGTCGATAGGCTTTGAGCAATAGTCGGTGCAG
>CAXTGN010000894.1:0-474 GCA_964243455.1 uncultured Acidobacteriaceae bacterium | reverse complement strand
CAGCCCGCCGCCATCGCCTTGTCCTTGTCTCCGGACATGGCATGCGCCGTCAGAGCAATGATGGGTATGGTTGCGGTGGTAGGATCGGCTCGGACCATCCCAACGACTGTCCAGCCATCAATGATCGGCAGGTTCATATCTAACAGGATGATGTCTGGCGCTTCACTCTTCGATTTGTCGACGCCTTCCTGGCCATCGGTCGCGACCGCGACGTCAAAACCTCGACGCTTCAAACGGCGGGACAGAAAATCCCAGATCTCTTCGTGGTCCTCAACCAGCAAGATCTTCATGACTAGTTATTTCCTCAGTAACTGGGGCAGCACGAGCCAGAAGATCGCCATCGACACGACGCTTCCTACGGCGATGGCCAGACCAATGATCGTTATCATGTCAGTGTCCGTGTTCATGCCGTCATCAGGGCTGCCAGCGCTGTCTCCCCAGCTGTCTGAGCTGATAATTGGGTTGCGAAACCTG
>CAXTGN010000893.1:0-2154 GCA_964243455.1 uncultured Acidobacteriaceae bacterium | reverse complement strand
CGAGCGTCGCAGCTTCACGATTGGGCAGAAGGTCGACCACCTTGTTCGTAACTGGCTCCAGCGCCCCACCTGTTTTGTCCCTCGGCATCGCGAGATGATGGTGCCGTTAGGTGACCGGGCGGGGATGGGATGGGCGATAGTAACGAGCTCAAGCACAGTGTGCATGAGGGTTCGGACAGTGCTGAGCATAGTCATCAGCACTATGCGCAGCGCGGGCGCGCGGAGGCTGACGGACGGCGCCGCGTCGAGGTGATCACGGGGTCTGATCGTCGTCGGAGGTGGCCACAGGAGTTGAAAGCGCAGATTATTGCGGAAAGCTTTGTACCAGGCGCGAACGTGTCGCAGGTTGCGCGCTTGCATGGTGTCGGTCTCGGCTTGCTGCATTATTGGCGGCGATGCGCGCGCAACGGTGCCAGCGACAGCCCGATCCACTTTGTGCCCGTTGTGACGCAGATCGAGACAGGCTCACTCAATGCCTCGTCACGATCGGGTTCTTTCATCGAAATTGAGGTCCAGGGTGCCGTTATTCGGGTGAAGGGTCCGGTGGACACCGCCGCCCTGCAGGCGGTGATGGCGGCAGTTCGAGGCAACGCTTGATCGGACTTCGCGCCGATCTGAAGGTTGTCGTGGCGTCGCGGCCGATCGATTTCCGCCGAGGGATCCACGGCCTTGTGGCGCTGGTGAGCGATGCCCTGAAGTTTGACCCTTATTGTGGCAACGTCTTCGTCTTCCGATCCAAGCGACGGGATCGGCTGAAGATGATCGCCTGGGATGGCACGGGGATGGTTCTGGTCACAAAATGGCTAGAATCTGGCCAGTTCACCTGGCCTACCATCAATGACGGCGTGATTTGCTTGAGCACCGCGCAGATGGTGATGCTTGTTGAAGGGCTGGACTGGACAAAGGTGTCTTCTCCGCTCGTCAAACAACCACGAATATTGGCTGAGTGATGCTGTAATTGCTGGAGAAACTTGCTCTCGTCTGCTAATCTTCAGCATGTCACTTCGCCCTGAAAACCTGCCGCGCGATGCCGACGCACTGATCGCAATGGTGATGGCACAGGCCGTCGAAATCGAGGTGCTTCGGACCGCCTTGAAGACCATGAAGGCCCTGATCTTCGGGGCACGTTCCGAAAAGATGGCCGTCATCCTAGACGCTCAGCTGGCTCTGAACCTGGACGACCTTTGCACCGACGTGCCGATCACGGCGGCGAATGACGACGAGGTATCTTCGCCGGTTGTGGCACTGCACAGGCGCAAGAAGGCCCGGCGTAACCTCGGCCATCTGCCCAAGCATCTGCCCCGGATAGAAGAGGTGATCGAGCCCGCGGTGACGACATGCCCTTGCTGCGCGGGTCTGTTGCACAAGATCGGTGAGGATGTGGCTGAGGCGCTCGACGCCGTTCCCGCTGTTTTGAGGGTGCTGCGCACCATCCGTCCCAAATATGCCTGCCGCGCGTGCACCGACGCGATCGTTCAGGCGCCGGCCAGAGCGCGGTTGATCGATGGCGGCATGGCGACCACAGCCCTGATGAGCAATGTCGCAGTCTGGAAATTCGCCTGGCATATGCCGCTCAGCCGCCAGGTGCAGATGCTGGCCGGTCAGGGCATCGTGCTGGATCGTTCTACCTTGTCAAAATGGATCAAACGGGTCGCCTGGTGGCTAGCGGGGCTCTACCAGCGACAGATCGAGATCATTCACACCTATCCGCGGCTGTTTTGTGACGAGACACGGATGCCAGTGCGGCGGGCGGGAGAAAGACGAACCCATACAGGGCAGTTCTGGACCCATGCGATCGATGATCGTCCCTGGTGCGGGCCAGCACCTCCGGCGGTTGTCTACATCTATGCGGGAGGTCGCGGTCATCAGGAGATCAAACAGCAGCTCGCCCGCTGCTGCAGGTCGATGGCTACGCTGGCTATCTCGGCCTGGCCAAGCCTGGCCGTTCCCCCGGCCCCATTCAGCTGGCGTTTTGTCTGGCTCATGCGAGACGAAAGTTCGCTGACGTCTATAAGGCCACGAAATCGCCCTTTGCGCAGGAGGTCATTGAGAGGCTGGCCATGGTTTATGCCATCGAGGGACAAATCCGCGGCACCAGCGCGGTCCATCGCCAGGATGTCCGCCAAGCCCGAACCGCTCCGTTGATGGTCGATC
>CAXTGN010000892.1:0-2155 GCA_964243455.1 uncultured Acidobacteriaceae bacterium | reverse complement strand
CCGGAATCGGATCAAGCGTCGATTGCGCGCGCTGGTCCGTTCTTCCTTACCGCTTCTTGGGGAATTGCCCGTGGATGTGATCCTCCATCCCAAGCGGGGCGTTCTCGACGCAGCCTTTCCCTCCCTCGAGCGCGAAGTGGCGCAAATCTTTCGATCCGTACGCTCTAGAACAACCAAGGTTGTCCCCTCATCAGCCCCCGTGGACGGCACGCCGTCGAAGGCCTGATGCAGTCCGGCTCGGGGCCCCATACCGGCACAGAGCCGCAAGGTGTGCGCAAAACCCTGGCAGGTTTTCTTTTTGGCGCGTACAAGCGTGTGCTCTCCCCCGCTCTGCACGGCTTTGCCCCAACGCGCTGCAAATACCTGCCCACCTGCAGCGAGTACGCCTATGTCGCCGTTGTGCGGCACGGGTGGTTCCGCGGCGGCTGGCTCGCGCTGCGACGTTTGGCGCGCTGCCATCCGTTCGCGCGGGGTGGAGCCGATCCTGTCCCTTGATGGGTGGGGAACCAAAGCCGCAATTGCACCGTTTACCATAGAGGAAGCGTCCCTGCGTCGTTTTCCTCAGCTTGCACGCAGGCCATTCAAGATAGGAATCACCTTGCCAGAGATCCGTAATCCCAACGCGGGCGCCGGTGCCGGTAACGGCAGCCAGGATAACCGTTCGTTTCTTCTCATCATGTTCGTGATGCTGGGTGTCCTGTTCGGACTTCAGTACTGGCGCGCTCGCCACAACCCGCAGACCGCTGAGCCCAGCGCCCCCGCTGCCGTGACCGCACCGGCTACCCCCAACCCGGGAGTAAACAACACGGCAGCCTCGCTTGGCGCGACAGCATCGGGTCAGTCCCCAGCACAGACCCTGCAGGCCTCCAGTGAAAGCACCACCACGGTTGAGAACGAGGTGTACAGGATCACGTTCAGCAACCGCGGCGCGCAGGCTACGTCCTGGATTCTGAAGCGCTACAAGGACAACGAGGGGCATCCGCTCGATCTCGTGCACGATGGCGCGGCCAGGCTCTACGGGTACCCGTTGTCGCTGTATACCTACGACCCCAGCCTCACACGCGGACTTAGCCAGGCGCTTTTTGTGCCCTCCGCAACCGGCCCCCTGCAAGCGCCGGCAAGTCTGAGCTTTAACTACCAGGCTGGCGACCTCAAGGTCACCAAGACGTTTACCTTCGCTTCCGACTACGTCATCCATGCCGATACGCAGGTGTTGCGGAACGGCGCCCCGATTGCGGCCACACTTGCCTGGCCCGCCGGCCTGGGCGACATGGAGACCGCGCAGGCCTACGCGGGCGCGACGGTCGACACAATGGCCAACGGCAAGGAAGATCACAACGCCTTCAAGAAGATTGTCGGTGGCGCGACCCTGAATGGGCCCTTCGACTGGGCCGGCACGGCGGATCAGTATTTTGCGGCAGCCTTTCTGCCCGACCGCGCCGCCGATGCCACGCTGGTCACGTTGCGCAACGAGATCGACGTGAATAAGGTGCAGCGCCGGCTTGGCCAAGGCCAGGGCGCCCCGGCCAAGGGCACGGCTATCGTGCCGGTGCTTGGAGCCGCCGTAGGCGATCGCACCGGGCATGTGCAGACACGGCTCTTTGTCGGTCCCAAGGCCGTTCCCATACTGAAGGCCGTCATCTCCACCACGGGGCGCAGCCTCGAGCCGCTGCTCGACTTCGGCTTCTGGGGTCCAGTCGGCAAGTTCCTGTTCCTCGGCCTCCAGTTCACGTATGCCCACATCGCGCACAACTGGGGCTGGGCCATCATCCTATTCACGCTGCTGATCAACCTGGTGCTTCTGCCACTGCGCGTGCAGTCCATGCGGGCGGCGCTAAAAATGCAGAAGATCCAGCCCGAGATCGACGCCATCAAGAAGAAGCACGGCAACCCTGGGCCAACCGACGGCAAGGCAGCCGCGATGAACCAGGAAGTCATGGCGTACCAGAAAGAACAGGGCGTCAGCATGTTTGGCGGCTGCGTCCCCACCCTGATCCAACTGCCGCTCCTGTTCGCGTTCTTTACGATGATGACCAAGGTGGTCGAGCTGCGGCAGGCTCACTTCTGGTGGCTGCCTGACCTTTCCTCGGCGGACCCGTACCATATCCTGCCCATCGTGATGGTGCTGACGTCCTTTGCGGTGCAGTACTTCACG
>CAXTGN010000891.1:0-2156 GCA_964243455.1 uncultured Acidobacteriaceae bacterium | reverse complement strand
GGGCCATTCGCCATGACGATGTCGTCGTGTCCCATCTCGATAGCGACGTCCTTTGAGACCAAGAAAGCTTCGGGTATTGTTTGGGCGCTTGCATACCTGAGTTTGTCCTCGCGCATGGCGGTGAAGACCTGCTCACGCGTAAGAATGTTGTTGCCAGGGCTGTTGACCACCATGCCGGGCGCCCAAAGCTTTTCGAGCGCAGCGAAGTCCGACATGACAATGGCATGGCCAACGGCATGATTGTTGGCTTCGATCTGCGCGCGAATCGCTAAGGTTTCCGGTGTGGCAGGCGGGGCGGAGTAGCTTGTGGTAACAGTGCCGCGAAGAATGGCTCCATCGAAACCAACGTAGGTGGCTTGACGGGCGATGAGGACCCAATCGTCGCCGGAGCGCTGAAGAATGTTCGTTGAGCGGCGAACGAGGTGTTTCCCGGCCATGGGCCCGTCAGCCATGACGACATCTTCATGCATCATCTTGATGGCAACGCCATTGGTAACGGTGAAGAACTCCGTGGTGCCCTTCAGACTGGTGTAGTTCAGCCCTCCGTGAAACATGGACTCGATAACCTGATCGCGGCTCACGATCTGGTTGGCGGGACTGTTGACCACCATACCTGGAGACCAGTACCTGTCAAAGGCGGCTAGGTTGCGGGCGCGGATGGCTTTCCCGATGGCAAGGTCCTCCGCATCAATCCGTGCCTGAATTGCGGCAGGCTCTTGGGTCAACGTCTGGACGGGAGCCTCGAGAGCGTACGAGATGGAAGAGAACCAGCTTACGGCAGCGGCCAGCATGAGGTTCGTCATCATAGGAGCTTCGTCTCCTGGAGAACAAGCGGACATTCCAATTGCGGAATTCGAGTGATTATGCCACGACTGACCGCCTTCGCCGACCTGAGTGCTTGGACGGCAGCGCGTCATTTCAATTGTTGCAGGGTCTCTCGGGCACGCTACTCCCAAAAAGTAACTTCTCAGGAAATTCACTTCATGGGCAAGCTCTTGGTTCACTTGCCTTCGCGTCCAGGAATGGTCCAGACCGGACACCGCTGTCACCAGGGGCAATCTGATGGCACGAAGTAGCCGCCGTGGATGGCTGCAAGGTTAGGTCTGGGCTGAACACCAGCAGCGAATGCCCTAACGCTTCTGGAATCGTTTCATCGGCAGAAGAAAGAAATGAGATGGTCATCCGCTATCTCCTTCATGACTTCCGTCGGAGTGCCTCCTCCCAAATCATGAAAGTCTCTGATTAAGTGCATCTGGTCGTAGTAACCGACTTCGTGGGCAATGTCTATCCAACTACGAAAGCCTGAGCGGCGTTTCTGGATGGCTCGCCCAAAGCGGGAAACTCGTGCTAACAGCTTTGGAGAGACGCCAGAACACTCATGCGATCGCCGCTCAAGCTGGCGCTCACTGATCCCGATCCTCGCTGCGGCAGCCGTCACGCTCCATCTTCCAGAGGCCACCTGACGCATCGCGAGCGCCGCCGGCTGGAGCGGATTCGATAAGTGCAATCGGTCGAGAAAGAAGCTGTCTAGAATCTTCACCCGATCGGCAAAGCTTGGGGCATTTCCGAGGCACTCATAAAGGGATGTGATTTGTGGCCCAAAGACCGCGTGTCCTTCAGCGCCGCCTCCAGCAAGCGGCGAGATCGGCACGCCAAACAATCGGTACATCCCCAGCGGCCGAATGAGCACATCCAGCGAGTGCACCTGGTTGCGCAGAATCAGCCTCGTTCTGCGTGCATCGATAGGCCCGATGACGGTTGCCGCCCAGGAAGGGCGACATTGTTCCGTCTCGTACTCCTTGACTTCGTAGAGCGCCGCAAACTGAAAGATCAGCATCGTGCCCGCGCGAGGGAAGACCGGTTCAATGACTTCTCCTGCTTCCGAGACGCGCTGCACATAGCAGTGAATGAATGGCTGCAGGACCGGATCCGGCGTCGCGCTTTGCGTTGTGAGCATCGTGCCTCCAGGACAAGGCTAAGATTTCTGCCCTGCATTCGAGAAAGGCAAATCCATCTTCTCGACGTTGTGTAGGTCCATCTGAGTCGCTTTCCAGTCGCCGCCCTCTTTCAGCAGCGTGTACGACACAACCATATCGTCCTGTTTCGCCAGATCGAGCTTGCCGTCCGGAGTCATGACCGGGCTCTTCCAGCTTGCC
>CAXTGN010000890.1:0-2156 GCA_964243455.1 uncultured Acidobacteriaceae bacterium | reverse complement strand
TGCTGGCGGAGGCGATAGCTGGAGCCTTCGATCTGCACGACGACGGCATGGTGCAAAAGACGATCCAGCAGGGCGGTAGCGACGACAGGATCGCCAAAAACTTCGCCCCATTCTGCAAAGCCGCGGTTTGACGTGAGGATCATGGCGCCCCGTTCGTAGCGGGCGTTGACCAGCTGGAAGACCAAGTTGCCGCCGCCGGGGACGACGGGCAGATATCCGATCTCATCGACGATCAGCAAGGCGAAGCGGCAGTAGAACCGGATCTTCTCGCGCAGCGTGCCCTCACGTTCGGCCTTGGCGAGTGCGCCCACGAGGTCGGCCAGGGTGAGGAAGTGCACGCTGCGCCCGGCTTTGACGGCCTCCACGCCGAGGGCAATCGAAAGATGGCTCTTTCCGGTGCCAGGCGGGCCGATGAGGTGGACCACCTCTGCATGGTCGATGAATTTCAGCTCGGCCAAGGCGAGGATGCGGTTGCGGTCGAGCGACGGCTGGAACGCGAAGTCGAAGCCGGCGAGGGTCTTGATGTTGGACAGCCTGGCCATCACGAGGGAGGTCTTGATGCGGCGGCTTTCCCGCAACGTGAACTCCTCGGCCAGCATGGCGTCGATCGCCTCGAGCGCGCTGACCTCGCCACGCTCGAGCTGGCGCACGATGACGTCGACAATCTCCAGCGCCCGCGGCATGCGCAGCCCGACAAGGTTGACCTTGATGCGATCCAAGACGGAGGGGGTGGGTTCGGTGCGGGCGCTCATCATGCGCTGCCCTTCACGGCAAGCACCCGGCCCAGCGCATCATAGAAGTCGAGCGAGCGGCGCGCGACGACGTCGCCGGCGCGGCCGAGGCTGACCGGCGCCTGCCCTGGAGTGTTGTCGGGCCGCGGCCTGGGCCTGCGGTGTGCGGGATCGATGCGCACCTGGTGGCGCCCCTGCAGGGGAGGATGGGATGCGATCAGCACGCCGGCGTCGAGGATGCGGATCTCATCGATCATGCTGTGGACCTCCAGCACGCGGCGCCGGGCTGTGTCGGGCACACTGTAGGTGTTGCCGCCGACGCTGATCATGCCCTCGTGCGAGATGCGCCGCTCGAGCCGGAGCACGGTCCGGTAGGGCACGAGCGACAGCTGCACCAGCGCCGGCCGTTCTTCGGCGAAGGCCTCGTTGACGACCTGCCGGGTGGTGGCATGCACACGCGGGTTCGCCACGGTGTCGAGCCAGTGGCGCAGCTGCAGGTTGAGGTCGTCGAGGTTGCGGAAGCTGCGGGCAAGGAAGAAGTCCTCGCGGATGTATCGGAATGGGCGCTCGACCTTCCCCTTGGTTTTAGGCCGATAGGATCGGCATGCCTTGGGCTGGAAGCCGAAGTGCCGGGCCATGTCGAGCAGGCTGCGGTTGTAGACGATCAGGCCGTCGGCATCCTCGCCGAGCACGGCGGTTTTCATGCGGTCGTAGAGGATCTCGCGGGGCGCGCCGCCGAGCGCCTGGAACGCGGCGACGTGGCAGCGCAGGACGGTTGCCAGGTCCTGGTGCATGGCGAAGCGGGCCCAGATCAGCCGCGAGTAGCCAAGCACCATGGAGAACAGCCAGACGATGCGCCTGGTGCCGGGCTCGTCGGTGAACACGACCTCGAAGCGGGCGAAGTCGACCTGCCCCTGGACGCCGGGCGGGGTCTCGAACCGGACCTCGAACGGCTGGACCGGATGATCGGGCCGCAGGTCCTGGACCGCGCGCTTGACGCCGGTGTAGCCGCCACCGAAGCCTCGCTCCCGCAACTCGCGCCACAGGCGCACCGCTGTCAGGCCGGGATAGCTGCCCAGCCGCTCGCGTAGGTAGGGCAGGACGGCGTCAGTGGCTTTCGGCCGCGGCGCGCGTGGACCGTAGGCAGGCGGCTCAAGGCCGAGGGCGATGTATTTGCGCACCGTTTTGCGGTCGATGCCGAGTTGGCGGGCGATGGCGGTCGGGCTCAACCCTTGCCGGTGCAATTCCATAATCATGACGAGTTCCCCAAGTCGAACCACCAAATCGCTCCCACCAGCCCAGAGAGCAGCATCGGCGAAAACGGGTCTGGTGCCTGGCCGGGCTAACCCGGCCAGGCACCAGACCCGCAACGAAGCGGGGAATATTCGCAGCCCACTTCCTGGGAGAATTCACCGACCAGCGACA
>CAXTGN010000889.1:0-2159 GCA_964243455.1 uncultured Acidobacteriaceae bacterium | reverse complement strand
GTTTAAGTCTTTCGTATGAAAGCCAACGGAGCCGTTAGGCATGGCCGTCATATAGAACCCGTCCCGCATGAGCTTGACTGTTTTGTAGTCTTTATTACGCGCAAAACTCAGGCCTGGGAAGGTCACGTCGTTGATTACAGTGTTTTGATCCTCAGGAGGCACTTCCAAAAATGCCCTAAATTGTTCGGGCACCTCCAACGAGATTTGCTTGAAGTCAATAGGTGTACTATCCTCATGGAGGGCGAACGGATTGCAGTGCGTGATAGTGCCATTGTCGCCTGATGAGCAAAGAAGGGTTCCATGAGCCGTCATAAGAAACATGTCCGTTCTCCCGAATGTCAATTTGAAGTCATACCCATCTTGGAAGCGGAGAGGAAATGAGACTGAGTAACTGTGCCCTATCTTCATCATGAAGAAGCTGGATTGCAGCCGCGCAGATCATTGACGCCGCAGGGGCTGATGCTATTCGAAAGATATCAGCCGCCTTGAGGTTAAGCGCCAGAACACTTTCAATCCCGGGATAGAGACTCAATCGTGAAGACAATCCATTAGCTGAGACTAGTCGGAAAGTTTCCCACTCTTTAGCATGATATCGGTCGAAGGAAGTGCGTCCAAATCCGGACTCTTCTCTCGGACATGCCGTAAGAAAACGCTCTAGATAAGGATGCTTAAGCGCAAGTCTCTCGTCAGCAGCATTTGACGTTTTGAGGAAGGGTAGAACCGTCGAGATACGCGGGTCGTGAGGAATGTGCAAAGGTGTCTTGCCTGTGTTATCCAGCAACAAGATGGAACCTCTTGGAACAGAGGACGACACCGCGTAAAGTGGCTCATAGTTACCAGTCGTGATTTGATCCCTATCCACGTGTATGACGTTATTCTTCGAGTCCGCTGACAGGATGGTTGAGAAACTCGTTTCGATAACGAACATCTCGAGGTTCAAGCCCGGAACTTCTAAAGGCAAACCAAGGTTGGGAGCTGATCGAACAAGCGTGGTGACTTCTTGACAGAAATCCGCCATTTGCTGTTGCTCAATGTTAAATATTAGCTTGAACAACCCTGGTAGCTTTTTCAGGGGCGTTCTATCTTCAACATCATTCTTATTAAAAACGTTCCAATACTCGTTCGTCAGGCCGCGCAGATCTGAACGGCGGCGTATTCGTTCGATGAAGTGTTCCATGCTCCGTGGTATAAAATGCATAAGTTTTGCCGCTGACCAGTCAGGTTCGTGGGCGATTGCGCCCGGACCGCCCCAATGTACTGGCTGGCCATTGGCATTGAGGTAAGGCTGTTCACCTACATCAAACGTGTGAGGATCCCGCCAGGTGACTTTGACGACAGAACCCCGCACGAACGACTTCACGCTCCGGTTATGCCCGAAAGAGGGAAGTGAATGTCGTGTGAAGGCCTCGATAGCGGTAACCGTAGGCTTGAGAAGATGACCGTTGCTACCGTAGATGCACCAGCTTATAGCGACGGCGCCCGCGTTCGGGAACTTGCTGAGAAATTCCGGAAGATCGACGCCATTCTCTATGTAAAGGAATTCATCTGCATCGAAGAAGCCGATCCACTCGAAATCGCTGCGGTAGCGTTGGATGGCGTCCAGGTAGGCTTCGCGCTGACGTGTGGTAAAAGGCTGGACCGTAAGGTCAGTTCGAACGGGCCGTACGTCGGAGCAACGGGCGGCCGCGTTTATGACGTTCCAACTGCCATCTGTGGAGTGATCGTCATAAACGAAGATTGTGTCGACGCCGAGCAGAAAATACCAGGCAAACCAACTACTCAAATCAAGAACCTCATCCTTTACAAAAAGAACAACGGCAATCTTGCCTGCCATTTTTTCCTCCAGGTCGAGTAAGAGAGGTCTGAGGTGATACGGTTTCATCGGACAGAACCTGTCCGTCGAAAAGCTTGGTTCTGATTGTTGTCAGGCTGGCAATCTTGCCATTCCGGCATCCCCATGTGCTCCGTCGGGCGTCTGGCCTACCAGGGCGCAATGAGGCCGTCGGGTGTTGTAGTAGCCGATCCATCCAGTGAGCCCGGCCCGCAGCTCTGAGCCGGTCTCGAACGCATGCAGCTAGACTTACTCGTATCTCAGGCTCCGCCACGGCCGTTCGATGAACACGTTGTCCATCCACCGACCTTGCCCGTCCATGGAGATG
>CAXTGN010000888.1:1088-2160 GCA_964243455.1 uncultured Acidobacteriaceae bacterium | reverse complement strand
CGGGTCTAGAATGCCCCCATGGTGGAACGGCGTCCTGACCCGATGCGCCTGGCTACGCTCGCCATTACGGGAGCAAGTCTTGCTGCCGCGACCTGGTTTGTCTTCCTCATCCCTGTTCCCCGCTTGCTCATCCATGGTTACGGGTACTGGCCGGAGATTTGGACGTACCGCCTTCGGTTCCTTGTCTACGCGACGCCCTTTGTTAGTGGACTGGTTCTTTGGCTCTGGGCGGAGAAGCGATTCAAGCGAGGCTTCCAGGCCGATGCCTGGACGGAGGCGCAGCTGGCTCCCGTTCGCTCCTTTCTCAGCAGCAGGCTTTGGGCATGGTCCGGCCTGGCGCTGATTGTCGTCTGTGCGACGGCTCTGCTCCTCCGCAGATCCAGCTACGCCGGCAGTGTGATCTATATGCTCATCCTGCCCTCCCAAACCGCGCAGCGCTTGCGGACGCTGATCACGCCAACCTCAAACAAGCGATCCGGCTTGGCAGACTGGGGAAACTTTCAGCCGATCCGGTCGGAGCACTGGGGCCAACACAAGGCGTAAATCAGCCAAACAAAGAATTTCTTCATGGGTGACGAGAGATCCTGACCCGTTTGGGCAGGTGCATCCCTGAGTACCGGGCGGGATTCACAGCCTGCTGGGGCCGAACGGACGCCTAAACTAAAGGCGTATGACGGGGCTACAGCGGAGCTTTCCTGGGCGTTGGAGTGGGTTTGTCCGCAGCTGGGCTGCCGTTCTTTGTGTGGGCGGTACGCTCGCCGGAGCGCAGGAATCACCCTCGGCAAAGGTCTGGAAGCAGGCGCTCGCAGCTCGCGAGGCGTTTGAGACCGAGCCTGTCGGCCAGCACACCCGGGCCGAATACGGCGAAATCATGAGCTCCTACCGCACGATCTATCACGACAACCCCGCTGATCTATACAGCCCGCGCGCGGTGGATGCCGTAGCGGAACTGCTGGCCGAAGAGGGCCGCGAACTCAAAGACCGCAAGAGCCTGCGCGATGCCGCAGGCCAGTATGAGTTTCTGGCCAAGGCCTACCCGCGGAGTTCGCTGGCTGCGCCGAGTCTGGGCAAG
>CAXTGN010000888.1:0-1078 GCA_964243455.1 uncultured Acidobacteriaceae bacterium | reverse complement strand
CTGGCTTTGCTTGGACCGGAAGAGGCCGGCGATGCGCCCGAGGCCGCCAAGGTACGGGCGCTGCTGGAGTCACAGTACCCGCGAAGCGCAGCGGCAAAGGGTGCCGCCGATACCGGCATTGTCGAGGGGCGCGAGGTCCCCGAACCCACGCTTCGTGCGGAGCAGCCCCGCAACAGCAGAGCCCCGATTGGGTCGCCAGCAGAAAGGACCGGAGCGGCCTCCGCGCCTGCACCCGAACTCGTGGACAACCAGCGCCGCGTTCCTGGGGCGGCCCCGGCGATGGTCACTGGCATCCGGCATTGGTCGACGGCAACCTACACCCGTGTCGCCATCGATCTGGGCGGCGAGGTGGAGTTCAAGGCGGCGCGGGTGGAACATCCCGACCGCATCTTCTTCGACCTGCATGGGGCCAAGCTCGCCCAAGGGCTGGCCGGTAAGAGCTTCGCGATCACGGACGATGGCTTTCTGAAGACCATCCGGGCAGGGCAGTCCGCTGCGGATGTGACGCGGATCGTGCTGGATGTGCAGCCGGTAGCCGAGTACTCGGCCTTTCTGCTCCCAAATCCGACCCGCCTGATCATCGACATACACGGCAAGCAGCCGAACGAAGTCGGGAGCGTCGCTGGGGAGTCGAACGCGACGATAGCGGACCGCACAGCGCCCACGCTGCCGGCAAAGGGGAGAAGCACTCCGGCGCAGACGCCGGACGTCACGTCGCCCGCACCCATCGAACGCACGGCGTCGGAAGCTCCGGCGGCCTCCGCGAGCACAGCGAAGCAGACCGGCTCCGCGTTGTCGTCGTTGCCGCCCATGCCTGTGACGGATGGCAGCTCCAGCTTCGGGTTGCCGGCAAAACGGACTGAGCCGGTTGCGGGCAATGGGCTGGCAGCGCGGACGCGCGTCGTTGTGCCGGTGAAGCCCACAAGCGCGAAGCCGGTGCCGAACTCGGTCGCCTCAACCACGCCGGAAGGGAGCCGCGAGGTGGCCGCTGTCAGTGAGGGACCCGGCGTCATCGAGGCCACGGCGGTGCCGACCAGTAAGCCAGTGGTAGACAGGGCGCCGAAGCTTTCGGGAGGCG
>CAXTGN010000887.1:0-2161 GCA_964243455.1 uncultured Acidobacteriaceae bacterium | reverse complement strand
CGGCTACGCACGACGCTTCCTCTCGGCCCACAGCCGGATCCACAACCACTTCCAGCTCCGTCGCCGTCGCTTAACCGCCGACCAGCTCCGTGCCGCCCGGGACGCCGCCTTCCGCACCTGGCGCGAGGTGGCCGATGTTTCAGCAGCCGCTTGAGGAACTGATCATCCAACGGCCATCGGCGTCGTCTGCTACGCCCCGTGATCGCCGTCATGCCTGACTCCGGGCTTTACCTCCCTAACTCCGGGCTTTACCTCCCGATCCCTTGATATGGGCAAAGTCGAGTGACAACCGACGCTATGTCTTCCCTTGGGTCGCAAGCGGTGCGATTACACTCGCCGCGTCTTTTCACTGACCCGAATGCCGATTAATCCCAGCGAGATCTGCCGATGGTCGCCGCTAATCCCAAGCTCTGCAGGACTAAGCATTCCGTCCGACTCAAACCGCACGTCCAATGTGTCAGAGCCCGCTACAATTTCTTCGCCGAGATACGCCGCGAACATGAAGAATGCTGGATTCAAGGATGAGGCCAGCAATTCTAATACCGGAACGTTGTCGACAAATACTCTAAAGGTTTTATCAGGGAGATCGGTCGTCATTGTCGGGCCGATTAGAAAGCGGAATACGACCTGAACGCCCCTGGCAAATGGGGATTGAAACTTAATTCGAAGCGAAGCTGTCGGCGAGTTGACCCAAACCCCCCAAGGCTCTAAAAGCGAAAAACCATACTCAAGGCAATTCCCACCAGTTCCCTCTAAGCCAAACGCGAGCTCAGTGCCGAGATTGTAATATTTACTGCATTCATAGGAAAATGTGCTGCAAAAGGAACGCGTTGCATAGGTCACGCGAGCAGCCTGTGATGGACTTAGGATCTCAGGCCATTTCCCAACACGTCGGTCACCAATGTGGCCAGGATGCCACTGCGTATATGAGTCTACCGCGACACTTGGGGGGAGATCCCCGAATATACCACTTGCTCCTAGCACCTCGATTGTCGCTGCGACTGCGCTGGGTGTTAGGGTGTCGAACACCTTTCGGCAGTTTTGTTCGGATGCATCCACGCCCAAATGCTTGGCAATTGCGCCTACTGTCTCGGGCATCTCATGGAAACCATCTTCGTATCGAAGCAATAAGGTATTTGATCGAATGCTTAGCTCCGCCAAGATACGGCAGCTCCTCTCAACAGAGAGCAGAGCTTGCTCGAACGTGAATGCAAATCGCGTGATCAGCGAAGCCACGGCGTCCAGCGGTTCCCTCACTGTCAGAATAACTGGTATTTCCGCCACCGAAGCCATCACTCGTAAGGCTGCCGATGGGATGTGTGTCTTTATCACCAATTGGCCCGTTTCGCGGGCGTTCAGCTCCTGATCGTCGGTTATGTCGTCAGCATAAATTTGCATCACGGGCTCGCTCGAAGACCTGAGATTGCAAAGGCTACCGGCTGCATTGAATGCCCAGGTGGATCCACTGCTGAACACACCAATGCATAGAACCACCTTTAACCCAGGTCTGACAGGCACCGGAGCTATCTGCTCTACTGCCCTGGGCTTGATACCTTCCAACCGTCCACTCCACACCGTCATCAGCGTCCTAGCATGACCCACCAAGTGCCGCCGCGCCATCCCGCGAGTTGACGCGCTTTTTGGGCATCCGGCTGAGCTGAACAGGGGATCGCGCGACGTATCTGACTTTCGGCTCGACAGCGGACTGAACCGTCCCGGGTTTGTCGGAGGCTTCAACTCTTGAGAGGATGGAGCGATGACGACGAAAAAGGTTGCGGCGAGCGGCGTGGTTCAGAGTCCGGAATTTTTTTGGGTTACACTAGGCATGCGGAAACGGCCGGCCTGTGAGGGTCGGATTTCAATGGGATGGGCGTCTTGTGCGGAAGGCGGCGAGCCGCCCCCGATCAAGCTCGCTGGGGCTGCAGCGGTCCCAGGCCCAGCAGGGTCAGCCAGTGCGGATAACTTTGACCCGTCATCAGCTCGCGCGGGCTCTTGCCCTGGCGCTCGGCGCGTCGGCTGCGCAGGAAGCGGCGGTGGTTCAGGAAGAACCGAAGCAAGTCCAGGTAGGAGCCGCCGAGGTGTCGGCGCAAGGTGAAGTAGGTGCGCAGGCGTTGTCAGGTTGATGGTTGAGTTGTCGCCGAGAGCTGGCGACTGATCAGGT
>CAXTGN010000886.1:866-2165 GCA_964243455.1 uncultured Acidobacteriaceae bacterium | reverse complement strand
GGCGTCGCGCTTGCGCTTGATCTCTTTGGTGAGGTCGTCGTCGGCGTCCTTGGCCTCCCAAAGGCCGTGAACTAGGGTGAGTTCGTCGACGAGGGCGCCGTCTGCGCGGAGGGGTTTCTTGTTGGTGCCTTTGGACTGGTACTCCTCGACGAGGTGCCAGCCGTAGGGAGAGCAACAGCGCTTGAGGAGGTCGGCGAAGGCGGAGCGGGTGTTGCCTTCGGTTGTGTGACCGTGCTTGGTGAAGGTAGCGAGGGCCTCGAAATAGGCCTTGACGGGCTTGTGGTTGGGTTTTAGCGGGAACGTGCTCATCTGGCTTTGGGTTGAGGGTACATGGCCGGAGGCCGGATTTGCTGGTCGGGTATCCAGGAGGTTAGCGGCTCGCTGGAAGGGGGCAAGTCAGTCGCTGCGGCTTCGCCTCCGCTCCGCCCTTCGGCAAAGCGGAGAGGTGGCGAGTGAAGTGCCTGGGTGTGAAAGGTGAAGCTGGGAATTTGGCGTTGGCTATGCCTGGTGACTGACCGAGCTGACCTCAGCGGCTGAAGCCGCGTTTGTTGGAAGGTTGTTTTGTGGCGGGGCTGAAGCCCCGCCCTTCCCGGTTGCGGCTGAACGGATGAGGTGGAGCGGTCCGTCGTCGCCGTGGCGAACTGGAAGCCGCGTCTTTCGGTGAGTTGTTAGGAGTCGAATCGCAGATGAGGCAGAAAGCAGAACTACGGGATGACAAGCATGCCTGGAGCGGCGGGAACCGCTAGGCTGCTGCGCCGCTCCGGTCGGGACCACGGGGAGCGGCGAGGCGGTTAGGTGCGGTGGTGGATGCGGAGGTTTAGCTCTTTTAGCTGGAGGTCGGTGACGGGGGTGGGGGCGTCGACCATGAGGTCCATGGCTTTGGCGGTTTTGGGGAAGGCTATGACTTCCCGGAGCGAGTTGGCGCCGGCGAGGATCATGACGATGCGGTCGAGGCCGAGGGCGATGCCGCCGTGGGGGGGGGTGCCGTACTCGAGGGCGTCGAGGAAGAAGCCGAAGCGCTCGTGGGCTTCCGCTTCGGTCATGCCGAGAGTTTTGAAGATTTCGGTCTGGACGTCTTTGCGGTGGATGCGGATGGAGCCGGAGCCGAGCTCGGTGCCGTTGAGGACGACGTCGTAGGCGAGGGCGCGGACGGCGCCCTTGTCGTTCCAGAGGGCGCCGGACTTGATGTCCTCCTCGTGGGGCGAGGTGAAGGGGTGGTGGGCGGCGTCCCAGCGGTTGGCTTCCTCGTTCCACTCGTACATGGGGAAGTCGGTGACCCAGAGGAAGTGGAAGTCTTGT
>CAXTGN010000886.1:0-856 GCA_964243455.1 uncultured Acidobacteriaceae bacterium | reverse complement strand
AAGTCCTTGTGGGTGCCGTGCGGGCCGCCAGTTGGGTCGAAGAGCTTGTGTTTGTCGGCGTACTTTCTGGCTAGTTCGAGGCGGAGCTGGCCGACCTTTTTGGGGATCCAGTGGGGGTCGTGGCCCCAGGTGGTGGGGGTGTTGGGCTTGGGGGTGATGACGACGGCGAGGTCGTCGGTGGTGAAGTTTTCGCCGTTGAAGACGAGCTGTTCGGCGGTGAGTTTGGCGGCTATGGCTTCGGCCAGGGGCCCGAAGGCTTCGTTGGTGCGGAGGCGGGCTACGTCGAGGAAGTCGAGGCCGGTGTCGCCGAGGGTCTTGCGGATCTCGTCGACGAGGGCGCGCTTTTGGGTGCCGCTCATGCCGGCTGCGGCTTTGGGGACCGTGAAGCCGTAGATGGGGAGGGTGGGGTCGATCTTGAGGGTCTCGCGGAGCTCGGGGGTGAGCGTGGCGGAGAGGTTGACCATGGCGGGGAGGCG
This sequence comes from uncultured Acidobacteriaceae bacterium, assembly GCA_964243455.1. Taxonomy (GTDB): domain Bacteria; phylum Acidobacteriota; class Terriglobia; order Terriglobales; family Acidobacteriaceae; genus Granulicella. The sequence continues at coordinate 380 of CAXTGN010000886.1, read as the reverse complement.
CATGTCGGGCTTGTCGATGCCGTAGCGCTCGATGGCGTGGTCGTAAGTCATGTGGACGAAGGGCTCGGGGGGGAGCTCGACGCCGGCGGCCTTGAAGGCGGCGCGGAGGAAGCCTTCGGCGACGGCGAAGACGGTTTCCTGCTGCGGAAAGGTCATTTCGAGGTCGATCTGGGTGAACTCGGGCTGACGGTCGGCGCGGAGGTCTTCGTCGCGGAAGCAGCGGGCGACCTGGAAGTAGCGGTCGAAGCCGGAGATCATGAGGATCTGTTTGAAGATCTGCGGGCTTTGGGGCAGGGCGTAGAAGTGGCCGGGGTGGACGCGGCTGGGGACGAGGTAGTCGCGTGCGCCTTCGGGGGTGGAGCGGGTCATGAAGGGCGTTT
>CAXTGN010000885.1:0-2168 GCA_964243455.1 uncultured Acidobacteriaceae bacterium | reverse complement strand
GAGCGTGACAGGAGCCATCCGTGCATCATCGCATGGGTACCCTTCAACGAGAGCTAGGGTGTGGCGGATCTGCCGGACAGCCCGGCGCAACGACACTATGTACAGGGGCTGTACCACCTCACAAAGGCGATCGATTCGCAAAGACCCGTGATCGGCAATGATGGCTGGGAAAACGTGGCGACCGACATTATCGGCATCCACGACTATGACGACAAGCCGGAGCGGATCAGCCAGCGATATGGGCTGAACGACATCGAGACGAAGCTATTGAAGCGGGAACGTCCGGGCGGCCGGGTGTTGACGCTGGGCGGCAGGGACGTTTCGACGGAACAGCCGATTGTGTTGACGGAGTTCGGCGGCATCGCCTATGGCGGCGACCGGAAAGAGACATGGGGTTACTCGCGTTCGCAAACGGCGGAAGACTTCCTGGAGCGCTACCGGGATCTGCTAGAAGCCGTGCGAAGTCTCCCGGCGCTCGCAGGCTTCTGCTACACGCAGCTCACGGATACCTACCAGGAGGTGAATGGGCTGTTGTACATCGACCGTACGCCCAAGGCACCGATCGAGCTGATCGCACAGGCGACCTCCGGCATTCGCCCGGAGTTGGAAGAGCACTCTGACGCGCTGTGGCGGGAAGAGGACACCACGCAGGGACCGCACTTTCGGGCTGCAGTGCAGCCGTGAAGAAGGGTTGTAGGTTGTAGGTTGTGAAGCGTTGGAAGGAGCGCCTTCCAACGTCACACTCACAACCTAGAACCTACCAGGCTCCTTGCTTGCCCCCGTACCACCAGACCAGGCCGACAGTGGCTGTGGTCTGGTGATCGGCCAGGGTGCCGGGGTTGTGGGTGCGGAAGTACGGAACATTGCTCCAGTCGCGGCGGAACTCGAGAAACATGTCGAAGTTGTCGGCGACGGCGTGCTTGTAGGTGCCGGTGGCCTCTTTTAGCGCCTGGCTGGTGTTGCTGAACAGCCCGTTGCGATCGGACATGTATTCGCCGCGTGCGGCCAGCGAAATGCGTGGATTGAGCTGGTACTGCGCATAGGCAGCACCGCCGTCCAGGTGCTGGGGGGCGGAGGACTCGCCGGGGCCGGCAATCTTCCATAGCCGCTCGATAAAGTAGTCGCCCTCGCCGGTGAGCGCGAATTTGGACGTGGCCTGCCAGGTAACGTAGTTGTCGAAGATATGCAGCTTGCCGTTCGGCGCGGGAATGATGGGGTTCACGCAGAGCCCGGGCTGCTCCGGGATGGTGCAGCTGGTGGCCTGGGTGTTGTCCGGGTGCTCCTGGCCGAGGTAGTAGTTGCTGGTCCAGGTGATCTTCTTGGTAGGAGACAGCACAAACCCAAACAGCTCATCTTTGTAGCCATTGGTGGGCTCGGACTGGTTGGTGCCGTTGACGGCCCAGTAGTTCAGCTTGAGCTTGGCGTTGATCTGGTACGCGACGCGAGCGCCCTCATGGTAAAAGGGCAGGAAATAGAAGTAGAACGAGCGAGTGTAGTCGAGCTGGTCCTTGGTGTAGTTGCCCTCGATCCCGAGCGAGCTGGACCACTTGCCAACGTCCAAGGTCAGTCCCTTGCCTACAGGAAGAACATAGGTGCCGTAGGCCTGGAAGATGTTGCGATAGACGTCCGGGCGAGGCTCATTGGCGGGGTTGCCCTGGAGGGTGTCCGTAGCCTGGCCGTATTGCAGGTCAAGGCGCAGACCGTAGCGCCGATGTTTCTCGAGGTCCGGGTCAAGGGAAAAGATCACGGCCGCCTGGTTGATGCTGATGGCATTGGAGAGCACGTCATAGGCGCGCAGGTCGTTCACACGGCCGGGTGGCTGGTTGAAGTTGTATTCGTAGTAGCCGTCAAAGGTGTAGTTCAGGGTGGCGCCCCCGGGCAGTGAGGTCGGAATGAACGACCCCGTGGCCTGAGGTGGCGGTGGTGCTGAGGCCCCCGTGCTGGGTTGAACAGATGTTGCAGGCTGAGCGGCTGCGACGACTACCGGAGATGGTGCAGTCGCGGGTGCAGCGGCAGGTGGCATCGGTTGGCTCGGCTCAGCCGATGGCGCAGTGCCAGCGGCCGCGGCAGAGAGCTGGACGTGCTCCAGGGCGTCGAGGCGTGCGGAGATGCGGGCGAGTTCAGCGCGGAGTTGCTGGATCTCCAGGGTGCGTGTGCCGGTGTCGGGT
>CAXTGN010000884.1:0-2168 GCA_964243455.1 uncultured Acidobacteriaceae bacterium | reverse complement strand
AGCCCTGCTGCGCTGGTCGCAGCGGGGGTTAGCAGAGGCGTTGAACTGCGATGACCGGCTTGTGCGCCGCTGGGCGGCAGGTGACGGCACGGTGCCGCCCGACGTCGTGGGATGGCTGGAGCGGGCGGCTGCATTCCATGTTGCCAATCCTGCCCCGGACGGATGGAAACGCCGGGCAGCTTAACGGCCTGCTAGACCACATGACTGCGCCCCCACCAAAATACGTTGCCGTCAGACCGGACGGACGCCCCTGGGAGTGGACGTTTTTTAGTATGCCAGCAGCATGGCGGGCCGTGCTGAAAGGCAGCTAGTCAGGCAGAGTGGCGGCGGCGAAAGGCAGAACTGGAGCGGATCGGGTGGACGGTGCGGCGATCCGATTAATCCCAGGAGTACATGTTGGGTGGCTGTGCAAGTCCTTGAGCATGGGTTTAAATTGTCAGTCCAACCAAGGACGTCTGCCCTCGGCGCTTACCCGCTTCGGGGGATGCGGCTACCCAAGAGCCGCAGTAGATCGGCTTACCCAAACTCACCAACGGCGAGTCCAGGCGCCGAAACAATCTGGAATGCTGGCGCGGCAGGGTATCGGTGGCCAGCGACTTCTTCCTGCATTCACGTGGCGGGGTCGCCGTACAAACTGCTCCGCATACCCGGTCTAGGGAACGCTGACCGTCGCCTTGCAGCAGTAATCAGGCACGTGCGGGGACGCGTGAAAGCCACGATCGGTGCCGGTAGGCGTCTTCCCACGTCCATTCTCTCCCTAGTACAGCGTTTCCGAGGAACGACTCGTATCACGCGACCGCATCGATCTTATAGGTCCAGGTATGGATGACGGGGTCGCGGTTTAGGTCGTCGAGATAGGCGAGGATCCTTGCCTTGAGTTCATCCTTGGATGCGACGCGGATTCCGCGAAGCATCGACCGCGCCATCTTGGAGAAGAATCCCTCCACCAGATTGAGCCAGGAGCCGTGCTTCGGGGTGAACACAAAGGTAAAACGGCCTTTCGGCTGAGTTGCCAACCACGCCGTGGTCTCCTTGGAGATATGCGCGGAGTGGTTGTCGAGGATCAGCTTGATGGCGGTGTCTGTCGGATAGGCGGCATCGAGCTTCTCGAGAAAACCGACGAACTCTCGCGAGCGATGGCGGTTCTCGACGCTTGCATGGACCCTTCCCGTCAGCAGGTCGATTCCGGCAAGCAGGCTCAGCGTGCCGTGGCGCTTGTATTCATGGTCCCGTGCCCAACCCCGATGAGATCCCGGCTGCGGCGGCAGATCAGGGGCGGTGTTGCCAATCGCCTGGATGCCGGGCTTTTCGTCGTATGAGATGATCGCAACATTCGGCCCGGCGGACTCGTTCTCGCGCAGGACCTTGACCTCGCGATAAACGCAGAGAACTTCGGCCATCTTCTCCTCGAACGCCTCGTCGCGGCGCTGGAGATAGTAGCGAATTTTGTGTGGCTTCACGTCGTGCTCGGCGAGGATCTTGCAGACCGTACCCTGGGCAAGGCGCATCAGGCACGCATACCCGGCCGCTTCCGCATGCTCCCGCACGTGGCGCGCGAGCAGCCGGGTCGTCCAAAGCTCGTGCGGATATCCCAGTTCCTTGGCCTTCTGGCAGGCCAGCGACACGACCCACGCTTTGGCATCGTCGGTGATCTTCGGCTCTTGGCCGGGACGCGGACTGTCATCGAGCGCCGCCATCACGCCAAACTGCACCGCGCGACTGACGCACCGCTGCACGGTCTGATGAGTGACCCCGATCAATCGACCCACGGCGTAGGTCGACGGATCGGCCCGATAGGCCAGGAGGATTCGCGCCCGTTCAACCCGACAGGCCCACTCCGTTCGCGATCGCGCGATCGCTTCCAGTTCGATCAATTCACTCTCACTGATCGAGATCTCAATTGCCTGCCGAGGTGCTGCCATCCTGCCCAGCCGTCACGCTTGCGTTCCAGCCAGACTACAATATCTGCGTCAGTTTCGGAATCAGGCACAACTGGTCGGTTCCACGGAATCGCCGTACTAGTTTGCCAAAAGCCTCATTCGTTGTGGCGGCTCACGTAGGTGTAGCGCGTTTTCGCTTTGTGGATGCCGGAGTCGCAGTAAGCCCAGCCACATATCACTGGGCGTAAATCGCGCCTGTTCCACGACGGCTGTCGTATAGCGCCTGCA
>CAXTGN010000883.1:0-2169 GCA_964243455.1 uncultured Acidobacteriaceae bacterium | reverse complement strand
GACGGACGTTGGTCTCGCTGATCTCTGCCTGTCGCGAAATCCAGTCGGCGCCTCACTTTGATTGTTCCTGCCGGAGAGCTGCTCGTACTTTTCAGTATCGGCGCCTTCAATCGATGCCGTCCACGGCAACGAGATGTTATTGTTCTCGGATATTGCCTACATCGTGAACACAGAGCTCTCAAACGGCTAACAAGATCGACCTCGAGCTACGGCAAATATCATGCGTTGCGGAAGCGGGCCATCTCGCGCTCGTAATATTCAAGCGTCTTGAAGTAGCCGGGGTCCCAATAGAGTGGCTTGGCGAACTTCAGGTTGCCCTTGGCGATGACCTGACGAATCACATCGATCCGTTTTGCCGGCCAGCCATGCTCCTGCGCGAAGGCAAGTCCCAGATCCATCCGTGGCGTCACGTAGCCTTCCGTTGCAGCCATCTCGGCCGAGTAAGCACCGCCGAGCAGCCAGTTCATGGTCAGATAAACCTTGTCAAGACCGTTACGGTCCTTGACCTGGCTCGGGATCATTAGGTTCTGCGCCCATTTGTCGTATCCCTCGATGGCGAAGGCGTAGTCGGCATCCTGACCGCGCCGCTGCGCCTCGCGTGACACCGGCTCCCAGGCGGTCTCCGCGACCACCTCACCGCTCAGAAGAAGCTGCAGCTGCTCGTCGTAGGATTTATAGAGAGTACGGAACTGACCGGCATGCTTGCGCTCGATCAGGAAGTCGGCGACGGAGGCGCACTCGCTCGGCGTCATCGCGCCGATATCGCCGATCTCGACCAGCTTGTGGTATTTCAGGTAGATCGCCGCACAGCCGATCGCGTAGATGCCATTATCGATCGCGACACGCCCCTTTGTCCGCGGATCGTCATAGATCAGCTTCCACGACACTTCAGCCGGCGCATGCGGCACGCCGAGTGCCGACGGCATGTATACGAAGCCGTCCGCGTTCATGTGATAGGGAATGCTCCAGACGCGTTGGCTGCCGGGGGTGGATCCCGGTGCCGCCGGCACCGCTCCCTTTACATAGTCGGGAACGCCGTTCCAGTTCTTCAGACGCCCGAGCTCGATCGGAAGCAGCAAGTCCTGGTCGGCGAGCGTCTCGTAGGTGCCGCTCAGGCAGGTGACGATGTCGTAATGCTCGCCGGCATCATCGGCGATCATCTCGTGCAGGAACAGGCCGACATCGTCGCTGGCCGGCGTCCACTCCATCGTGAGCCCGGTCTCCTTCTCGAACCGGCTCCAGTCGGGGAGCGCGCCGGTGGAGACACCGAGTACACGCACGACGTTGTCGGGCGCTTTCGCGCGCGCCGGGCGGCTGCTCCAGGGCAACAGGCTCTCGCCGGCGGCGGCGGCGGCCAGAGCGGCGCCGGCACCACGGCAGAAGGCCCGTCGCCCGGTCGTGAAGCGTCTTCTGTCACCGATCGTCATCTAGCAGGCTCCTTGTGCCCTGGTGTCTTCACCCAGCGGTCCGATCGCGCCGTGCTCGACCGACCAGCAGATCGTCGTATCCGTCTCGACGATCTCGCGCGCCGGAACGGAGGCGTTGAAGCGCCCGAGCGGCGTCTCGAACTCGACGGAGCAGCGCGTACCCTGATAGCTGGTGCCCAGCACGCGCCCCGCGACGTGATTGGCACCGGCTTCGCCGGGGCCGATACGCAGCCGCTCCGGATGGATGGCGAGGAAGGCGCCCTCACCTGGCCGAGGCGGCGCGGCCCCGGTCCAGGGACCGGTGAAGCAGCCCGCCGCCGTCTCGATCCTGGCGATGGACGTCATGCCATCGATGGCCCCGAGGCGGCCCTCCACGATGTTGATCACGCCCATGAAGCCGGCCACGAACCGGCTCGACGGACGCTCGAAGATTTCCGCCGGAGTGCCGAGCTGGCGGACCCGGCCGTCACTCATCACCACCAGGCGATCGCTCATCGAGAGCGCCTGTTCGCGCCCGTGGGTGACCTGGATGATGGTCATGCCGAGCCGCCGCTGCAGCGTGCGGATCTCGATCTCGAGCGCGTGGCGTAGCCGCTCGTCCAGCGCGCCCATCGGCTCGTCCAGCAGCAGGATCAGGGGTTCCGTCACCAGTGCGCGTGCGAAGGCGACACGCTGCCGCTCACCGCCGCTCAATTGCTGGATCCGCCGCCCTGCCATATCGGGGAGCCGCATGAGCGCCAGC
>CAXTGN010000882.1:0-2170 GCA_964243455.1 uncultured Acidobacteriaceae bacterium | reverse complement strand
GGGAGATGGCCCCCATGGGAGTGCCGCAGACTGCCGCTGCGAGCTGTAGGAGATCGTCGAACTCCGGTTCCGCCGGTGTGTCGAGGATCTCCAGGTCCCGCAGTGCTTTCAGGCGGGCTTCCTCTGCGCCGGGCTTCAGACCGCGGGGAAACGGGATGGGTGCGTTGCGTCCCGAAGGCGCGTTCTGCAAGGGAGCCGCCGGATCAGTGCAGAGGATGGAAGAGTCGAATTGACGGCACGAGCACATGCTGTCTTCATCGACACGGCGAGGGCAAAGTTTAGTGAACCAAAGCGGCACACCCTTACACCCCTCGCGGCAAGGACGTTGATTCTGTCTTGCTTTGGGACACGGGAACCGAAGCGGCGCTGACTCTTAAGGGCGATGCCGCACACCGGTGATGTGGAGCGCAACTCGTAGACGGCGCGCCCGCTTTTGGCGGGGCGGTTATCCCGTACGCCACTTACCGGTCGATTTGTCCAAGGACGATGTCAATCGAGCCGATAACGGCGACGACGTCGGCGATCTGGCGACCCTTGCACATGGTTTCGAGTGCCTGGAGCGTTGCGAAGTCGGGATTGCGCATGTGGACGCGGTAGGGCTTCGCCGTGCCGTCACTGACGACGTAGTAGTTCATCATGCCGTGGGGGTTTTCGATGGAACTGGTGACCTCGCCGGCGGGGACCTGGAAGCCCTCGGTGACGATTTTGAAGTGATGGATGAGGGATTCCATCTCCGTCTTCATCTTTTCGCGGTCGGGGAGGATGATTTTGGGTGCGTCGGCTGTGATGCGTCCTTCCGGGAGGCCGTCGAGGGCCTGGAGGCAGATTTTGGTGGACTCGCGCATTTCCTGCATGCGGAGGACGTAGCGGGCCCAGACGTCGCAGTCGTTCGAGACGGGGACAATGAACTGGAACTTCTCGTAGCTGGAGTAGGGCATGTCGCGGCGGACGTCGAAGTCGATGCCGGAGGCTCGCATGGGCGGGCCGGTAACGCCGAGAGCGACGGCGTCCTCTGGGCTGAGGTGGCCTACGCCCTTGAGGCGGCCCTGCCAGATGGGGTTTCCGGTGAGGAGGCCTTCGTACTCGTCGATCTTGGAGGGGAAGTCGTTCAGGAAGGTACGGATGTCCTTGTAAAGGTCCAGCGGCATCTCCATCGACAGCCCGCCGATGCGAATGTAGCTGGTCATCATGCGCTGGCCGCTGACGGCTTCGAAGATGCGGAGCAGGTTCTCGCGCTCGCGAAAGCAGTACAGGAAGACGGTCATAGCGCCGATGTCCAGCGCATGGGTGCCCAGCCAGACCAGGTGCGAGTTGATCCGCATGAGCTCCATGAAGAGCACGCGAATGTACTGGGCGCGGGGAGGAATTTCGAGCTGGAGCAGCTTTTCGACGGCGAGTGCGTAGGCGAGATTGTTGCTCATCGGCGAAAGGTAGTCGATGCGGTCAGTGAGCGGCGTCACCTGTGCGTAGAACTTGGCCTCGCAGGTCTTTTCAATGCCTGTGTGCAAATAGCCAATGTCAGGCGCCAGCGAGACCACTGTCTCGCCGTCCACTTCCAGCACAAGGCGCAGCACACCATGGGTCGAGGGATGCTGGGGACCCATGTTGAGGACCATCGTCTGGTCCGAAATGGGATCTGTGCCGTGCTGATGACGTTCACTGTCGGCGACAACATCTTCCACGCCGGGAACGAGGCTGGCTGCGTGGGACGCGCCAGGGGCAAGAAAATCCCCAGCAGACTTCACGGGCGCGAGGGTCGCCCCGGTGCTGAGGGTCTGGGGTTTGATGTTCTTTTCGGCTTGGCGCTCTTCGAGTTCAGCTACGGGGCTCATTAGCGGTAACCCTCCACGGGGTAGTCCTTGCGAAGCGGATGCCCATTCCAGTTATCGGGCATCATGATGCGGGTGAGGCGCGGGTGACCGGCAAAGGTCACGCCGAAGAGATCGAAGACCTCACGTTCATAGAAGTTCGCCGAGGGCCAGATGCCTGTAATCGAATCGATTGTGGGGTTGTCGCCGGAAAGGCGTGCAATCAGCCGGATGCGCTGCTTCAGGCGATGCGAGAGCAGACTGTAGCTGATCTGGAAACGCGGCTCGGTGGGGTACCAGTCCACGGCCGTGACGTCTTCCATGAAGTTGTAACCGGCACCCTGGGCAGCTTTGCACGCGGT
>CAXTGN010000881.1:243-2176 GCA_964243455.1 uncultured Acidobacteriaceae bacterium | reverse complement strand
ATCGGAGGGCTTGCGTTGATGAGCTATTTGACGCCTAACCGTCTTCCTGTCGGATACAGCAAGAATCGGCAAATGGCAGAGAAGGGAATCGATCCCTCCTCCTTTCCGAAGTTCACCAAAGTTCCCCGTTCGCGGCTCGCGATTCCCGGCCTAGCTCTGAAGTTTATGGGCAAGACCTCCGTTTACCTCTACACGGAAGGTCTGGGAAATCAGGCTTATCAGGGAAGCACGGTCATTCTTGTGAACGAACACACGACCGGAGCAGCCGAGATGGTTGCACAATTCGCCCAAGAGAACCGGTTGGCCACCATAGTTGGCAGCAGAACACCCGGCAGATTGGTTTCCCGAAAAGCTAGCAAGCTCGGGTTCGGCTACCGTCTCGTGATTCCAGTCGCGGCTTACGTGAGCGCGAAGGGAACCCAGATCGAAGGCAAGGGAATCACGCCCGATGTCGAAGTTCCGTGGTCCTTCTCAGACGCTACGGCAAGACGAGACAACCAGCTCGACGCCGCGCTGAAGCAAGTCTCTACTGCAAACACACGCGCAAGCTAGAGGGGTAAGTCTCCCCCTGCCTTCAGAGGTGCGCCGGCGAGAAGACCGGCCCACCTCTTCCGGTACCCCCACTGCGGGGATAGCCCGCAACGCCCCCCGGCCATCTTCGGAATCCTGCAGTTAGTCCATAAATACATATCTGGCAAGCTGCATTATTACCTTGCTAATAAACAAGGACGGCGACCTTAGCGGTCCACTTGCAGAGGATAGTAGTACGTCCCGTTATCAGAGCCCCGCACCGTAGCCAAGAAGTACGAACCAGGTCCCGCTGAGCGGAGATCCAGGGTGACGTTCACCATGACCTTACCCGCGTTGTCCCGAGCAACGCCCAATCCCGTTGCAACCACCTGGCTCCCCGCACGATCGGTAGAGACCATGATCCTGTACTCACCGATTTGACTGAAACGTGGAAGCGTAACGGAGAGCCGAACCACAGCAGCAGGCAGGGTGACTTGTTGCAGCGGAGCAGCATCGTCCTCAGTGCCAACTCCGCGTGCGGTGGTCGCTTCAAACAGGTCTACCGCCGCGTCCCGAGGGACGCTAGACGCCACTTCCATAGAGCCATGATGGGGCCTAGAGTTCAGCTCATAGATGGCGGCCCCCCCTACAATCAGCAACAATGAGGCGGCAAGGGCGTAAGCTCCCTTGCCAAGGGTTAGGCTTTTGCGTCGTTGCGGAGCTGTTGGAGCTGGCCGGGTGAAAGCCTTGTCCAAGCTGGCGGGCTCACCTTGAGCATGCTTCCATTCTCCCCGGTATCCCAGGTATTCCGCGACACACTCGGAGCATGAAGCTAGATGCAGACGTGCGGGATGCTCCAGAGGCAAGCGATCCTCCGCGAGGTCCTTCAGCGTCTTCTCATCTGGACACCCAATTCGTTCAGGGTTTGGGTGAGCATCCAGGAAGTAATCCCTTATCAGGTCCAAGTAAACTGCCTAACCCTTCGTCTCGCATAGTTTTCGGAAGCCCTGGCCCGCGTCGCCACTTTTCATTTTGCTAGAACCTACAAAAGATGCAATACGTAATTTGAGTCGTTGGATGGCTTTAGCGGCAGCCGACTCGCTGATTCCGAGTGCCTTACCCACACTTGCCGCGCTGGTGATGTCCTGAAGCAGGAGGGCAAGGATATCCTGGTCGCGCTGGTCCAGCTTCGTTCCTAGCTCTTGAAAGAAGATTTTGCGATCAATTCGGGCCTGTGCGTCAGTGTCCACCCCGGCCCATTTCTCAAGCTCAAAACTGCTACCTTCCGGCGTCTCTTTCGACGCGCGTGTCTTCAAGTAATCGCGCACTCTTCCATGCATCGCGGCGTACGCATAACGCCGTGGCGTGGCATGTGTGTTCTTGTTCTTTTGCATCGAGCTCCCGATCTCTTCGGCCCACTCAG
>CAXTGN010000881.1:0-233 GCA_964243455.1 uncultured Acidobacteriaceae bacterium | reverse complement strand
AACAGCCGGATCGAGATTTGGATACGTGCTCACCACCCATCCGAACGCAGATTCAACACCTGCTTTGATGGAGGGCAATACCTCTCTGCCTTCAACGTCCACGAGATGTAAATGCGTCCAGCCCATTCAGCGCTCTTCTCAACAGATTCAGTTTTGGATGGTGTCCAGAAACGGAACCTTCAACACGTGTAGTAGGTAGATGAACAACACACAGGTCAATTTGCAATGCGTGA
>CAXTGN010000880.1:1531-2179 GCA_964243455.1 uncultured Acidobacteriaceae bacterium | reverse complement strand
GGATCGAAAACTGGTAATGCTGATCAGTGAACGCGCCCGGGCCGCCCAGGCCATCGGCAGGTTGAAGCGCAAGACAGAGTTGCCGGTCTACGAACCGCAGCGCGAACGAAGAATCTTTGAGAACGTGCGCTCGCACAACCCAGGACCGCTGCCCGATCTGGAACTGGTCCACATTTATGAACGCATCATCGACGTGATGCGTGCGTTGCAGAAAGACGAGCTTGCCTCGCGTCCTGCGCAAACGCCCGGCAACGTTCCGGAGACAGGAAAAAGCAAATGATTGTTGCAATGCAGGAGACGGCGACAGAAGAACAGATCCAGGACATCATCGGAAGACTGGTGGATCTGGGCTTCAATGTCCATCGCACCACGGGTGCGCAGCAGACGATTCTGGCTGGCGTCGGGACGCCCAGCGCCTTTGACCACAAAGACTTTGCGCTGCTGGCCGGCGTTGCGCACGCCCACCGCATCTCTTCACCCTACAAGCTGGTGAACCGCGGTTTTCGTCCGGAAGGCACAGTGGTCCGCTTCGCCAACGGGGTAGAAGTAGGTGGCGACGCAGTAGTCGTGATGGCAGGTCCCTGCTCCGTAGAATCGCGCGAGCAGATCTTTACCTCGGCATCCATCGTCAAAGCCGGAGGCGCCAAA
>CAXTGN010000880.1:0-1521 GCA_964243455.1 uncultured Acidobacteriaceae bacterium | reverse complement strand
CCGCGCTCAGCGCCATACTCGTTGCAAGGCATGGGCCTGGAAGGGTTGAAGCTGCTGCGCGAAGTTGGCGATGCGACGGGATTGCTCGTCATCAGCGAAGTCATGGAGATTTCGCAGATCGAGTTGATGCTGCCGTATGTAGATTGCTTCCAGATCGGCGCCCGCAACATGCAGAATTTCAACCTGCTGCGCGAAGTCGGCCAGGTACGCAAGCCTGCCCTGCTGAAGCGAGGCATTGCAGCCACCATCGAAGAAGTTCTGCTCTCAGCTGAATACATCCTTTCCGGCGGCAATTACGATGTCATGTTGTGCGAGCGCGGCATCCGCACCTTTGAAACCTACACGCGCAATACCATGGACATTTCGGCCATCCCGGTCATCAAGGCGCTCTCCCATCTGCCAATCCTTGCTGATCCGTCACACGGCATCGGCATCCGTGACAAAGTGCCGGCAATGGCGAAGGCCTCGGTGGCTGCCGGGGCCGATGGCTTGTTGATCGAAGTTCATCCGAATCCGGATAAGGCTTTCTCCGACGGCGCCCAGTCGCTGCATCCAGAGCAGTTCGCGAAGATGATGGACGCCCTGCTATCGGACGGAGCATCGCCTAGTCCTATGCCGATCCGCAGCATCGCCATCTTTGGAACCGGGTTGATCGGAGCATCGCTCGGTCTTGCACTGCGGGCGAATGGCTTCGACGGCGAGATCCTCGGCTGGGACAAGGACCACCACCAGGCACGCGCTGCCTTCGCCCGCGAAGCCATCACAGTCATCGCAGACGATCCCATGCAGGCTGCCGAGACTGTAGATGTCATAGTGCTGGCCGGGCCCGTCTTTACCATCCTCGACTGGATGGACCGGCTGGCGCCAGTGCTGCGGCCCGGGCAGCTACTGACAGATGTCGGGAGCGTCAAGCAACCTATGGTCGAAAAAGCCGCCACGCTTTACAACGATGCAGACCATGCAGTCTTCCTTGCAGGACACCCCATGGCCGGTAAGGAAGTCTCCGGCGCGGAGCATGCCGACGCCAAACTTTTTCGCGGTGCTGTCTGGCTTTTCACGCAGCCGAAGTCTCATGCCAACCATCCGCTCGAAGCCGAGTGGCGCGACTGGTTGGTGCGGCTGGGCGCGCGGCCGCTCGATATCGATCCGGCGCGGCATGACGAACTCTGTGCCTGGGTGAGCCATATGCCGCAGATGCTGGCTACCGCACTCAGCGCCTTGTATAAGGACACCTTTGGCGATGCTGCGGACATGCGCGCTATCGGCGGCAGAGCCTTGCGCGAGATGACGCGGCTCGGCGCCAGTCCCTATTCCATGTGGCGAGACGTGGCACACACCAATACCGAGGCCATAAGTGTATCCATCGCAGCCCTGGAGCAGCGCCTCGCCCACCTGCGCGAGCACCTGAGAACGCCGGAACTGCGGGAGGAGTTTACCCTGGCCAACCGGTTTCGCACACCTCGCAACACCGACAACTAGCTAGCTGCCCCGGGCACACCACCACGGTCATTCCATGGGGAC
>CAXTGN010000879.1:1042-2180 GCA_964243455.1 uncultured Acidobacteriaceae bacterium | reverse complement strand
CTGCCGTGCCGGCCGTTTAGGCACAGTCGGGCCAGCACCTGGCTGCTATTTTTCCACGACTTGGCCTGCCGCCTCGAAAGCCGCTTGCATCTGACGACGGAGGGCCATGGGGCCTATCTCCGTGCGGTGCGAAATCGCCGGCTTTCTTGGTTCCTCGTGACATCAGTCAGGAACCATCACCGTGCGCCGTTACAACAAGATGACGCAGAGCGGAGTTTCTGACAAACGATCTTCGAGATCTCGTGCACGTTCGAGCGACGTCAAATTCTTGGTGGCTTCCCAGCAGCAAGGTATCAGCCGCACGCCAGCCAGCTACATCGAGATCGTCACCGATCGTAATGCAGCATAGAGGTTTCTTGCAGGGAGCCCTGCGGTTCATCGAGAAGAATGCGTCAGCATTCATACTCCGAGGGTTGTCCCGTCTCCCTCATGATAATCCTGAGGTAGCTCCGTTCGGATGCCGACCCGTTCAAGCTGCATTGAGCCTCAAAGCTCTGAGAAGATCACGGATGTACCGCTCAACTTCATCTCGCCAAGATCTTCGGCTGTGTACGGGATCCATGACGGTAGAGCATCAAGCGGCGCCAGGGGATAATTAACGACTCTCACGATCGTTACGTTTATAAGAAGGGGCCGTGGGAGATCAGGCCGATGCCAGCCTCGACAGCTGTCGATATAGGGGCGCCGTCCGTCGAGATCGACCCGGTGGTGTTGACCGCCGCCGCGGACGCCGCCCTACAGAAAGGGGACTACGCAGCAGCCGTGGAGGCCCTGATCCAGGTCGTCCCGATCAAGCCTGATGACGTTCGCCTAATGCTCAACCTCGGGGGCGCCCTCAAGGAGCTCGGACGGTTCGGGGAAGCACTGCCGATCCTCGAGCGGGCTGTCCTCCTAGATCCGCGGCGCCACGGCGCCTGGTCCAACCTGGGTAACATCTGCCTCGAGCTGCAGCGTTACGACGACGCGGTCGCCGCGTTCGCCAACGCCCTGCGCTTGAAGCCGGATCACGGCCCTGCCTTGTCCGGGATGGGGATCACCCTGCGACGTCGCGGTCTGCCGAACCAGGCTTTGGGTTTCTTCGAGCTGGCCGTAGCGATAGCTCCCGACGACGCCGACCTCCGCGTCGGCCGCTCTCTCG
>CAXTGN010000879.1:0-1032 GCA_964243455.1 uncultured Acidobacteriaceae bacterium | reverse complement strand
GGGACTACCGGCGAGGTTTTGCGGAGTACGAGTGGCGGCTGCACACGCGGACCTTCACCGCGGGCCTTCCCAAGGGTCCGTCCTGGAAGGGCGAACCTCTGGCGGGACGCATCCTTCTGCTGCACGGCGAGGGCGGCCTGGGTGACATCCTCCAGTTCTGCCGCTTCATCCCGCTGCTGCGAGAGATGGATTGCCGGCTCGTGATGCAGGTGCCACCACCGCTCGTCCGGCTGATGTCCCGCGTGTTCGGCATCCCCGTGTCGTCCACGGGCGGAACGGTGCCGATCTATGACCTGTTCTGCACCCTCATGAGCCTGCCCCACGCGTTGGCCATGACGATCGAGACCATTCCTTTCGCTGATGGCTACCTGGTCGCGGATCCCGATCTCGTAGCCGGATGGCGCACGGTGCTTGATCAGGATCTGGCACGCCATCTCCCCAGGGGAGGGTCGTCAGCATTGCCGCTGAAGGTCGGCTTGGTCTGGTCGGGTGGGAAGCGTCCCTGGCATCTAGAGAACAGGCTCATGGACGAGCGCCGCTCCACGAGCCTGTCCGCGCTGGCGCCGCTGGCAGGCTGCGCGCCCGATGCACTGTTCTACAGCCTGCAGCTTGGCGCGCCGGCTACCGAGGCGGCCGTTCCGCCCCGGGAACTTTCAATGATCGACCACACCGCCCGGATCGGGGACTTCGACGATACCGCCGGCCTCGTGTCGCTGCTCGATCTGGTGATCGCGGTGGACACGTCGACGGCCCACTTGGCGGCAGCGCTGGGCCGGCCGGTCTGGCTATTGTCGCGCTACGACCAGTGCTGGCGGTGGCTTCCAGGGCGCACGGACACACCATGGTACAGCACCATGCGCATCTTCGCGCAGCCGGCACCGTTCGACTGGGCGACACCTGTGAAGGAGATCGCGACCGCTCTTGCCGACCTAATCGACGTCTCGTAGCCGATGTCAGCGGGTGGCCTTGTTCTACGGAGTTTCCGACGACTCAACGCTCCTTCGTGAGGAGCGACAGGTGTGGTTCGACGCG
>CAXTGN010000878.1:232-2180 GCA_964243455.1 uncultured Acidobacteriaceae bacterium | reverse complement strand
GTGCCGTCGGTGACAAATGTTTCAAACTACAAGGTCAGCAGTGCGAACAGCGCAACGCTTCTGAATGACGGCACCACGATCGATCGCAGCTTCAAAGCAAATGAATTCGAATATTTCCTGCAGGACTCGTGGCGCGCTACTCCCAACCTGACTATCACTTTCGGCATTCGTCACACGATCCTGCAAACGCCCTACGAAACGAAAGGCCAGCAGGTCACTCCCACAATCGATACGCATACCTGGTACACCCAGCGTGAGGCGTCCGCACTCCAGGGCCAGATTTATGAGCCTGAGCTCCAGTTTTCCCCCAGCGGCGCTTACTATCACAAGCCTGGTTTCTGGCCGAAATCCAAGAACAACATCGCGCCGCGGCTCGCGATTGTCTACGCTCCCGATACCAAGACCTCCATCCGGGCAGGCTTCGGCATTTACTACGATCATTACGGTGAGGGTCTGGTGAATACCTTCGACCAGAATGGCTCCTTCGGTCTTTCGACCAGTGTGACCAACCCTGCTAGTACCTACGGCAATGAAACTGCCCCCCGCTTTACGGGCAGGCACAATTTCCCGTTCACTAACGGTTCGGGCGCGGCCCAACAAACCTTTCCCTTTACCTATCCGCAGGGTTCGTTCGGTATTAACTGGGGTCTGGACAGCAAGCTGAAGACCCCCTACTCCGAGGCCATGGATGTCTCTGTGCAGCGTCAATTGCCGGGCGGGTTTACGCTCGAAACCGCATACGTTGGCCGCCTGGGCCGTCATCTGCTCCAGAGCCTGGACCTGGCGGAACCTGTTGATTATGTCGATCCAAGTGGCGGCGGCGACTACTATAACGCCGCGGCCAAACTATCAGCCCTCGTAGACGCGAACAACGATAATGCCAATGCCAGCGTGGCCGCGATCCCTTATTTCGAGCATGTATTTCCATACATGGCCTTCGGAGGGCAGAGTGCGACCCAGAATATCTACACGACGCAGTGGGCGCCTTATCGGGCGAACCTCGGCGCTACGTCTGCGTTGGCCAATATAGATTCCAACGCCTACTGCGGGCCGACCGGTAACGGCCTATGCCCGGCGGGTCATCAATCACGATTCTGGCAGGACCAGTTTGCGTCACTTTACGCCCTGTCAACGATCGGCATGAGTTATTACAACGCCGGCCAGGTGACCCTGCGGCATCCGACAAGCCATGGACTGTCAGCTGATGTCAGCTATACGTATTCTCAATCCATTGATTATGGCTCCGATACCGAGCGCACGTCAGAGTTCTCCAATGGCGTTTCCCTCGCGCAAAGCGAGATCATCAATACCTGGAAGCCATATCTCAACAAGGGCCTGTCCGACTTCGACACCACTCATCTGGTCACTGTTGACTGGGTCTATCAGTTACCAGTCGGCAGGGGCTGGCAGTTATCCGGCATCTTCCGGGCCAGCAGCGGTCTTCCCTTTGGTGTTGAGGAGCCGGGTTGGACTACCGACTGGCAGATCGAAGGAAACGGTATTGTCACAGGTAAGGTAAAGATCAAGAAGCACTTCGATGCAAATGGAGAGCCACAATTTTTCGCCAATCCTGCAGCGATCAACTCTGGAGTCAACTCAGCATCGCCCATCCGGCTGCCCTATCCTGGAGAAGCAGGACAGAGAAACAACTTCCGAGGTGATGGCTATCTCGGCCTTGACTCGGGCTTAACCAAGGCCTGGACTCTCGGCGAGTATGGCAGTCTCAAGTTTGCCTGGGAAGTGTATAACGTCACCAATACTGACCGTTTCGACGTTGGCACCGCGTCAGCCCAATTCAACTCGCAACTGACTTCGGGCAGCCTTGGCGTCTCAAGCGCCCTACTCACCCAACCTCGTCGTATGCAGTTCTCCCTGCGCTACGAATTCTGATTTTGCGCAAGCGAATGCCAGCCGGACTGTCTGTGCCGGCTGGCATTCTTGTTTCCGC
>CAXTGN010000878.1:0-222 GCA_964243455.1 uncultured Acidobacteriaceae bacterium | reverse complement strand
TGGCTTCCACGCGAGGCTTCAGATCTCTTCCAGTTCCTCAGCCATCGCCAGCAGTTTCAACACGCTATTCCAGTTCCGTGCCGTCCCGGTCGTGCCGAGTGCCTTTTCGATGGACACCCAGCGCAATTTTGACTGACCCGCACCCATTGGATAGTAGGTATAAATCTCGCTTCCCTCGATCTGCAGGGCTTCTGGTGAAAAGGTCCTTGAGCGAATAACTTT
>CAXTGN010000877.1:0-2183 GCA_964243455.1 uncultured Acidobacteriaceae bacterium | reverse complement strand
GTGCGCACCCGGGCGCTTCTGGATGCGCTGATCGCTGGCCGGATCGCAAGTTCTGGGGAACTCGCAAGCTGGATCAGCGGCTCAGCGTCACCTCAGCCTGCTTATACGCCACAGGTTTCGGCGGAAGCTTCCCCGCCCCTCGGCAAGCCGGTCCCGTAGATTCCCGGACCTGCAGCTCCATAGGAAAGACGACGTGCTGGTGCTGCTCCTCGTGCGGTCGCTGGATTCTCGCAACCAACCGCTGCGCCGCTGCGGCGCCCATCGTCTCCAACGGTTGTGCCAGCGTGGAAAGCCGCGGAATCCCGTACGCCGCGGTGCTGGTATCGTCAATCCCCAGTACCGAAACATCCTCCGGACAACGCAGTCCGCAGTCCCCCAGCGCCCGCATCGCCCCCAGCGCGGCCACATCGTTGAAGGCAAAAATCGCCGTGAAATCCCTGGTCTGGTCTAGCTGGCGCAGGGTCGCCTGGTAGGCGACCTCCGGGCTTAACTGCGTCGCCTCCAATTCAATGGTCAGTTCAGGCAGCAAGTCGATGCCCAGGTGTTCGGCCGCACGAACGGTCGCCGTGTAGCGGTCATCGGCATCCAGAGACCATTCCGATCCATGCATGGTTACGATCCGCCTGTGCCCCAGATGCACCAGGTGTTCCATCGCCCGGAACATGCCCTCGCGTTGTTCCGCCAGGACGCTGATTACCCCCTCGATCTCGCATTTGTCGGAGATCGAGACCGCAGGCACACCCGGATCCGCGAACATCGGCGTATTCAGAAAAATCAGACCATCTACACCGCGCTGCACAAGCGCATTGGGGTATTCGCGCATCAGCTCCGGCCGGCCCAGGTGACTCGTCGCGAAGTAAAGGTAACCGGCTTCCAGCATCGACGTCTCTATGCCGCGCATCACGCGCGTGAAGTACCCGTCGCTCGATTCCGGTGCAATCACGCCGATCGTTCGGCTCTCACGTTTGCTCAACGATCGGGCGATCAGGTTCGGTCGGTAGTTGAACTGCTTCGCTGCCGCCAGCACCCTCGCCCGGGTCTCCTCGGAAAGCGACTTCGCCAGCGGAACATCGTTCACCACCATCGAGACTGTGGCCGGCGACAGACCCAGGTACGCCGCAATCTCCTTCAGCCCGGGTAGCTTCGTCCGGCTGATTCCCGGCACGTACACCTTTTCCGGCGGTTGCTTATCCAAGGGCATTTCCTTCATATGGAAACGTTTTCGCGACACAAAGAGCATAAGCAATAGAAGGCCCGTTTGAACATGGAGAAAACACACAACCGTGCTTCTTTCCATAGCTTATGTACCCGCTCGGGGACTGATCCGCCACCCATGGCCTGCACACATCTCGCTCAAGGCCCATCTCAGCTACGCTGTAGGCGCACCTCACTGATGGGAGGACAACCCGATAACCGAGCCAAAGCGCAAACTGCGCCTCATCCCGCTGATCGCTGCCACCTACTTCATGGTCTCCGGCGGCCCCTACGGTCTGGAGGACGTGATCGGCAAAGCCGGGTACGGACGTGCGCTTCTCATACTTCTGGTTGTCCCCTTCCTGTGGAGCCTCCCCACCGGCCTCATGATCGGGGAACTCACCAGCGCCATTCCCGCGGAGGGCGGCTATTACATCTGGGTTTATCGCGCTCTCGGCCGTTTCTGGGGATTTCAGGAGGCCTGGCTCTCCCTCGCCGCCAGCGTCTTCGACATGGCCATTTACCCGGTCACCTTTGTCATCTACCTTGGCCGCATCGCCCCCGGCTGGACCGCCGGCTACCGCGGCACCCTCTGGGCCCTTGCCGTGATCGTCGCCTGCACCCTTTGGAACCTCCGTGGCGCCAGTTCCGTCGGCGAAGGCTCAGCACTGCTGTTTTGTGTTCTGCTCGCCCCATTCGTCATCCTTACCGGCGTGGCGCTCTGGCACTGGCGCGGCCACGGAACCGGCGCCCTGCTCACTCCCGTAACGACCACCCTCGATCTCCCCGGAGCAATTGCCGTCGCAATGTGGAACTACATGGGTTGGGACAACGCTTCGACCGTGGCCGCGGAGGTCGACAACCCGCAGCGGAACTACCCGCGCGCCATCCTTGGTGCCGTCTGTCTCGTCGCGGTCACATACTTTGTTCCGCTGATCGCCGTGGGCCTCGCCGGCCTCGATCCCACCCAGTTCTCCACCGGTGCCTGG
>CAXTGN010000876.1:0-2189 GCA_964243455.1 uncultured Acidobacteriaceae bacterium | reverse complement strand
GTATTACCCATCCTGAGCTCTTCCCCATGCTTCGTAAGCTGCGAGGTACACGGAGCGTAGACGCGGCCAAAGAAGACTTGAGCTCTTTACGCACAGGACGTTGGGACGCAGTAATTGACGTGTGGCCATCAGAACCGGTGATGGTCAACTCGGCTGCGACTCTGCTTCATGACCGCACGGATCATTACGTGTACGTCTCTTCGATCGCGGCCTACGATGTCCAGAACTACGCCCATGCCGGGACTGCGGAAGGCGCCAAGACGCGCGTGTTTGCGGGGCATGAAGAGGACTACGGAGCGAGAAAAGCAGAGAGCGAGAGGCGGTTGCAGGCTCTGGTAGGCCCGAAGCTGACAATCGTGCGACCAGGCGCTATCGAGGGATCGCCAAGTTCATGTTCCGGCGGTCTCATGGAAACGTGGCTTTCTCGAGTGATGGATGGTCGGCGGCATATAGGTCCCGGTGACGGCACGGACCCGATTCAGCTGGTCGATGTTAAGGACGTGGGAGGATTCATCTCGCAAAGCATTGCCAGCCGCACCTTTGGAACGTTCAATCTGGTGCGGGACTGGGTACCCCTTCGTGATCACATTCAGCACTGCAGGGAAGTGACACACTCGAGTGCGGAGTTTGTTTGGATCCCACGCCCCTTCCTGGAGAGCCATGGCTTGCCACCCGCAGCTGAGATAGGAGACGGCAAACCGCAGTTCTTCACCGGTTGGATTCCCCGGCCTGCGATCAAAGGCCTCTACCAGATTTCGAACACAAAGGCCCTGGCGACAGGGTGGCACCCGCGGCCCTTTGAGGCTACAGCTACTGACACTCTTGCTCCTTGCGCCGTAAACTCGCCCAAACGACTGGATGTTCATGAGACACTTCCGCCCGGGAAAGAGGATGAAGTTCTCCAGGCGTGGGAAGATTCACAAAGGCACGGCTAAACAGGGACGAATCGATGCTGAAGATGAGCAGTGCGCATCCAAGAGCCCGGCACGCCCCGCTCTTGAGCGGCCGGGCGGTTGCGGTGTGCTTCGGCTTCGCGAGCGTTCTCTCGATCTATTCCGCTATTGAGTGCCACGTCTTCATCAGCGGGTCAATTCCGAACGCCGCGTACCTGCCATCCTTGATCTACGGTTCGGTGACGTGGCTTTGGTGGGCTCCGCTAGCTGTCGCAATCGGCCTTGGGTTGGAACGCAGGCCCAGGTTCGGCGAGTTGTCACCCAGCATTCTCGCCTTGCAGACCTTCATGGCATCGGTCGTAGCTTGCTTCCATCTGCGCCTCCTTGTGTTCTGTGTTCATCGGCTGGTTCGTCGCTGGCCCGAGCTATGGACGGCTGGGTATAAGGAGCTTCCACTTTGGTCCCTGGGGAGGGCGGTTCCTGAGGTATTGCTGTATTTGCTCCTTTGGGCGGTAGGGTCAGCCCTGTGTGAACGTCAAAAATCCCACGCGAGAGAACTGGAGGCGCTAGCACTTCGTAGGAGCCTGACAGAGGCAGAACTTTTCGCCCTTCAACGGCAGATGCAGCCGCACTTCCTGTTTAACACCTTCAACTCCATCACCGGGCTTTTGGAATCCGGCAATCACCATGCTGCACGTGAAGTAGTCAAACGTCTCAGTGAATTGACGAAACGGGCCGTCATGAAGGACCTTCCAAGTCTCGTCGCCGTGAGCGACGAGCTTGAGATCATCGAAGCGTATCTGGAGATTGAGCAATTGCGCTTTGGCGATCGTCTCCAGATAGAAATCTCCATAGAGCCGCGTGCGCTTTCTCAGAAAATGCCCCCATTCCTTCTGCAACCGCTCGTAGAAAACGCCGTGAAGCACAGCACTCATCAGAATCTGGACGGATGCAACGTGCGCATCTGGCTCACTTGCCACGGTGAACGACTGGCTTTACGGATCACGGATAATGGCATCGGCTCAACGGCGTCCAGTGTTCCGGGTATGGGTGTAAGCATGGAGAACATCCGGAACCGGCTCGGATTGCAGTACCGCAGCGATTACTCATTAGAGATGCGGAGGCTTGCTGAGGGCGGCTGTGAGATCACCGTCTCCCTTCCGCTTGGGAGCCTCTCCGCGTGAGCCTGCGCGTGGTTCTGGCCGACGATGAACCCATAGCCCGCATGCGTCTGCGAATGCTCTTAGCGCAGATTGGCGGGACCACGGTTGTCGCGGAATGCCGAAACGGCCGCGA
>CAXTGN010000875.1:0-2194 GCA_964243455.1 uncultured Acidobacteriaceae bacterium | reverse complement strand
CGCAACAATGACGTTGACATAGTCCGTGCTACGCAAGCAATGGTCCGCTACGGACAGCAGACAGTTCGCGTCCGGCGGCAGATAGATCCGGGTGATCTCCGGACTCTTATTAGTGACGATATCGAGGAAACCCGGGTCCTGGTGTGTGAACCCGTTATGGTCCTGCCGCCACACCAGCGAGCTAATCAGAAGGTTGATCGATGAAATTGGCGCTCGCCACCGAAGTTCCAGCTTGCTCTTCTCCAGCCACTTCGCATGCTGATTGAACATGGAATCAATGATGTGGACGAATGCTTCGTAGCTATTCAGCAGCCCATGGCGTCCGGTAAGTACATATCCTTCGAACCAACCCTCCAGCGTGTGCTCGCTGAGCATTTCCATCACTCGGCCATTGGGCGAAAGGTAGCCGCCGTCCTCGTCAAGCGGCAGACGCTCTTCCATCCAGGTTTTGCCACTCGCCTCATACATCACCTGCAACTTATTCGACGCCGTTTCGTCGGGTCCGAAGACGCGGAAATTGGTCATGTTTCGCTTGATCGTGTCCCGCAGAAAAGCCCCTAACGTCTCGGTCGACGACATCATCACTTGCCCTGGCTCATGAAGCTGAATCGCGTACTCACGAAAGTCGGGAAGGTTCAACGGCTTGCGGAGTAAGCCGCCGTTCGCGTGCGGATTGGCACTGATGCGGTGAGTTCCTACAGGCGGAAGCGCTTTCAACTCGGGGATTAACTTGCCTTTTTCGTCGAAGAGCTTGTCTGGTTGATAGCTCCGCAGCCAAGCCTCCAACTCTGCCAGCTGATCTGGCTTCGTAACCGGATCAAGAATTGGGATTTGATGGGCGCGCCATGAGCCTTCGACCTGGTGGCCTGCAACAAACTTCGGTCCGGTCCACCCCTTAGGCGAGCGCAGGATGATCATCGGCCAATGTGGTCGCTTCGGGATGGAATCCGCAGGAGCGCTTCTCGCTCTCTCCTGGAGGGAACGGATCTCGAGGATGCACGTCTCTATCGTCTCAGCCATCTTCTGATGCATCAACGTTGGATCATTGCCTTCGACCACATAGGGCTTCCACCCTAGGCCGTGGAAGAGGCTGTTAAGCTCCTCCGAAGGGATTCGCGCCAACACTGTGGGGTTCGCGATCTTGTAACCGTTCAGGTGAAGAACGGGCAGGACCGCACCATCGGTTACTGGATTTAGAAATTTGTTCGAATGCCATGACGTCGCGAGCGGCCCAGTCTCGGATTCACCATCGCCTACCATAACCGCGACGACAAGATCAGGATTATCAAAAGCCGCTCCGAAACCGTGTGAAAGGCTGTACCCTAATTCCCCGCCCTCATGAATCGATCCCGGCGTCTCTGGCGTGCAATGACTGCCGATCCCACCTGGGAATGAGAACTGCTTCATGAACTTTTGTAGACCCGAAAGGTCCTGGCTCTTGTCGGGGTAAACCTCTGTGTACACCCCCTCGAGATAGCTGTTGGAGAGCGTTGCTGGCGCGCCATGACCCGGACCCGCGATGTACATCAGATCGAGATCGTACTTCTTGATTAGCCGGTTGAGATGAACCCAGGTGAAGGTCTGTCCTGTATCCGAACCCAAGTGTCCCAACAAGCGATTCGTGATGTGCTCCGGCCTTAGCGGCTCACGCAGCAGCGGGTTTTCCCTCAGGTACAGCATACCCGCGCAGAGATAGTTGCAGGCGCGCCAATACGCGTCAGTCAGCCGTAACTCCTCAGGGGAAAGAATCGCTTCGGAACTGGTGGAAACTCCGGAATTACTCATAGATGACCTCTGGATGTTGCTGAAGCTGCGAATTGGATTGATCGACAAACCGTCAAGACTCAACCATTCGTGCAACATGCACAGCAATCATGAGGTCTTCCTGTGCGGGGACGACAAAAATAGCGGTTTTCGACTCAGATGCATCGATGCGGCGCATCCGCTTTACTTTCGCATTATTCTGCAGTGCGTCGATCGACACATCGAGCGCTTCGAGACCAGCCACAACCTCGTTGCGTGTAGCGGCATCATGCTCACCGATTCCGCCCGTAAACACCAGAGCATCCAGGCCACCAAGCAGGCAGGCAAAGCCTCCGATTGTCTTCACAATGCAGCGCGTGAAGACTCTTAGTGCCAGGACCGCGTCCGTACCGCCATCCAAGGCCGCTTGGCGCATCAGCTGCATATTGTT
>CAXTGN010000874.1:0-2194 GCA_964243455.1 uncultured Acidobacteriaceae bacterium | reverse complement strand
GGCCACACCCACCGATTGGGTTTCCCGTTCTCGGAAAGCGCCGTGTCGTCGATCAACGCGACGAGATCTGGATCACCGACCAGGCGGTCCGCCTGCACGGGGTATCCCCGCCTCCAGCGCCGCCGCATCCCACGCGCCAGAGGCGACGAGATGATGCAATCGGTCGTATTGACCCGGCGCAAGCCGCTCCGTCACGACTGCACGCTGTTGCGATCGCCTGGGCCGATCGATCCCGTGACATCGAGTGGCCACATGCTCCGCCTCTTCGCGTGCCCTGACCGGGCGAGGAAGGGTTCGAGCCACTGCTCGAGCGCTGATGGGCGATCGGTGACCGCTGTCGCCATGGCCGGCCCGAAACCGGCCTCCTGTGCATCACGCAAGACAGACCGAGGGGGTCGTCGGACGGCGCCTCACGCCGACCTTCTGCCAAAGTAGTGCTAGGCTTGGATTTCGATTAGCCGTGCTGCCGGATCTAGTGGATTTCAGACTATCGACTGGTGTGAAACGCGCGAGGAGGTCAGCCCAGAGCCTTGACCATGTAGACCCGCCTCAACCCTTTCTCCTCAGCTCGGTGCGTCTCCTCGTAGCCGATCCGAGAGTAGAGGCTAATATTCTCCGTCATGGCTTCATTCGTGTAGAGCTTGATGGTCTGATAGCCCGCAGCCCTGGCGGCTGCTCTGCGTGTTCGAGCAATTGGTGGCCCAGGCCAGACCCTTGAGCGCCCGGATCGACGGCCACGTTGTCCAACAACATCGCGTCGCTCTCGGGGATGAGCACAAGGATGCCCTGCACGGAGTTGTCTCGCTCAACCACGTGGACGCAGCCAGCCTCGATCAACCAGCCGTAGTCGTCCGACATCGGCCCGGGCGCCCGCCCTATGCGGCTCGCGTAGTCAGAATAGGCACGTCGCACGAGCTCCTCGACGGCATGTCGGTCAATGCTCGTAGCTTGTCGAAGATTTGGCAGCATGTCGGCATCCTGCCGCATCGATCGCTGCCGGGGAACAGCCGCGTTCGGTCGAACTCAGCGTCAGCCTCGGCGAACCTAAGATGGTGAGCGTAGCCCGGCATAGCCTGGGATGGCGCGACGGCTCTCGGCGCGTCGGAGCCCGCATGTCGCATTTCAGTCAGTCGTCCAACATTCTCCGCCACTCCTCCGCACCGCGGCGTGGGCGCCATATCAACGCCGCTTCGCCCCGTGGCTCGGTCCAGGTCCGGCTGTCCGCCGGCGGTGCAGCGCCAGCCCGGACCACCTCCAGATACAGCCTGGCTAGGCCAGGCAGGCCGCACGCCGTCCAGTCCGCGTATGCCCGCGCCGTTGCGCGCGATGCGGCCGCGCCGCCGTAGCCCAGCACCTCACCTCTTCGCCACAGCGCGACGGAGCGCCCGGCTCGGTCCACGATCCCGAACGGCTCGGCCGGGAGCCACGGCCGCTGCTCCGGCGGCTCGCCACTGCCAGAGATGGCGAAACCCGGCGCTACCCGGCCGAGGAAGGCGCGGAACGCCGCCACTGCGTCACCAGCTGCACCATCCGGCCTTGTCACGAGCGGCAGCGAGACGCGTCGCACGGGCACCATGCACCGGGCGAGGTTGAACGCTGCGTCCTGGTAGAGGCCATGGTAGCGGCTGCACCCTTCGCGAACCCGGCTGTCATCGTGTCAGATACTCAGGCGATGAAGCCGGCGTAGCGGGCCGTTCGACAAGCACAAGGCCACCAGACGGTCCAGCTTGGGACAATCCGCTGATGATGAGCGTCCGCGGAGCGACGACGGACCGGCACGGGTCGAGAGGTGCCGACGCATCCGCCCGAATTACTGTCCGGTCTTTCCGGATGCCTGCCCGTGATCAGCATGGAGGAGGCGCAGGGAATTCCAGTGACTGGGTGCCGATGTCGATTACCACGTGATACTGCGACCAACGCTGCAGATAGTCCGGTGGCGGCAGGAGGCGGCTCGAAGCAACGAACTGATTGTCGACACTGGTCGGGTGCGGACTTCCCAACGGAAATCCCACGCCTGCGCCTCCACCCACATTCCCACCGAAGCCGCCGAGCCCCAATCCGATGGTCGGAGGGGTGCTGTAATTGACGTGCGGCCCGCTCACCGGTGTGAGGATGAGTGCATACCGGGTTCCCCCCACGTCAACCAGATATGCGTCACGAGGCATCTGCGCGTTGCTGATGTAGACCTGGATGG
>CAXTGN010000873.1:0-2195 GCA_964243455.1 uncultured Acidobacteriaceae bacterium | reverse complement strand
CACCACCTTTCCGGACGACGACGCCCTGCGCCGGTCGGTCCGTTCCAACCAGCGTCACTTTATGGCCAATGTGGAGCGACTGCGCGGTAAGGCAGAGATGCACCTGAAGGTTCTGGTAGACGATGTCTGCGCAGAACGGGCGGCGCATACGGGCAGCCATGCTGCCGGACAAGCGTATCTTTCTCATCTTCGCGAGTCTGCCACCCGTCAGCGGGAACGGCAGTCGCGCGCCCGTGCGCTCAGCATTCAGATGCACCGCATGTTTCTGCCCATTGAGGAAGAGATCACCTGCAAGCGCACCGACAGTGGCAAGATGCTGCTCGACATTGCCCATCTCGTGGACAAGAAGACGGTCGAGCGTTACCAGAACAAGTACAGCTCCGCGACCCAGCAAATGAAGGATTGCGCGATGCAGCTCTCCGGACCGTGGCCGCCGTATCACTTCGTTAACGCACATCACGGACGGGCGCACGCCTAAACCGACCTGCGCTGTCGGGATCCGGGAGGCCTCAGCATTGCTGAGGCCTTTTGCTCTGGGGCGCCGTCCAAGGCATACATGAGCACAAAGCGAGTCGAGAACGCCCTGGGGGAGCAATTGGTGGCGCTGCTGAACGGCGGGCAAGCGCATGCGACCCTGGCGAAGGCCGTCGCCGATTTCCCGGCGGAGCTGCGCGGCGCGGTGCCGCGAGGCTTGCCGTACTCGGCGTGGCAGCTGCTGGAGCATCTGCGGATTGCGCAGAAGGACATCCTCGACTTTTCGGATCCACCTGCTGGCGGGTACCAGCACCTGCCGTGGCCGGAGGCGTACTGGCCGAAGTCGCCGGAGCCGCCGAACGGTGCGTCGTGGGACGAGGCAATCAGGTCCATTGCGACGGATGCGAAAAGCTTTGAGACGTTGCTGACGCGTCCGGATGCTGACTTATATGCGCCGTTCGCGTGGGGAGATGGGCAGAATCTGCTGCGTGAGGCGCTGCTACTTGCCGACCACAATGCGTATCACACGGGCGAGCTGGTTATGCTGCGGCGCCTGCTGGGAGCCTGGCACGCTTAGCGAACGACGGGTGCATATTGTGCGCTCTTAACGCGGTTTTTGCGCATGAAGTGTACTTGTGACACGACTTTGCACGAAGATGTCGTTTTAAGTGCATGAAGGGCGTTCTTAACGCGGTTTCGCGCCATTCCGATTGCACATACTCTGGTGCAATCGAGGGGCGGCGACCAGGTCTCAGTGCGAGGTCCAGGTCTTGTCGCCGGAGTTGCACTCGGTCTCAAGGGCGCATTCGTGGCATCGGGGCTTGCGGGCTACGCAGATCCGGCGACCATGATGGATGAGTTCGTGGCTGAAATCGATCCAGCGATCCTTGGGAATGATCTTCTGGAGGTCCCCCTCAACCTTGACGGGGTCCTCGGACTTGGTGAGTTCGAGGCGGCGGGACAGGCGGAGGACGTGGGTATCGACGACGACGCCGGACGGGATGCCGTACCAGGAGCCGAGGACGACGTTGGCGGTCTTGCGGGCGACGCCGGGGAGTTCGAGCATTTCTTCCATGGTCTGGGGAACTTCGCCGCCGAAGCGCTCGGTGATGACCTTGCTGGCGCCGATGATGCTTTTCGTCTTGTTGCGATAGAAGCCGGTGCGGCGGACAAGCTCTTCGATGACGGCTGGGTTGGCTTCGGCGAGAGTTTGCGGGGTGGGGTACTGGCGAAAGAGTTCGGGGGTGGCGAGGTTGACGCCGGCGTCGGTGCTTTGGGCGGAGAGGATGGTGGCGACCGTGAGCTTCCAGGCGTCCGTGTGGTTTAGGGCGCAGACGGCGTCGGGGTAGGCCTTTTTGAGGGCGTCGAGGATGGCGGCGATGCGCTCGGGGTCGAGGGGTTTGGCGGTGCCTTTGGGTTTGGCGACTTTTTTTGTTGTCTTCTTCGGCGCGACGGGTTCTGAGGCGGCGATGGCTCGGGCTTTGGCGGGGGAAGCGGCGGTCCTGCGGAGCGTTACGGGGGTGCTTGTGGCCTTTTTCGTCGCCATAGTGCTCTCCGCCTCAAGGGGAGGTTCTGCTGCTGCTCCGAGCAGAATACAGGGGTCTCTCCACTGCGCTTTCCACCCCGGCGAGCAAGCCCACCGGGGACCCCGGACTGCGCTTCGGTCTAGAGGACGCGGTGTTGGGTGGGGTTGGGTAGAACGGGGGGCTGGTCGAGAGGAC
>CAXTGN010000872.1:1945-2197 GCA_964243455.1 uncultured Acidobacteriaceae bacterium | reverse complement strand
GGCAGGTTGTTTTCAATGGAATAGATGATCAGGCCGGCAGGATTGTCGATCGTTCTTTTTTTCGGGCCGCGCAGCTGGGCCTCCAGGTACTCTATCGTTTCAAGCACTCCTGCAGCGCCAAAGTTCTTTACCAACTGGTTTGCTTTTGCCGGCGCAATACCATGCTTCAGTAGCTGCTGGACTGCTTCTGTACTTTCGCCGGTCGCAGGCTGAGGTCCAGCCGGCATTTCAGGCAGCAAACGATCGCCTCGC
>CAXTGN010000872.1:0-1897 GCA_964243455.1 uncultured Acidobacteriaceae bacterium | reverse complement strand
ACCATTCGCTGCACTTTCCAGGCAGCCAGGTACTCAATCTGGACCAGTTCTTCCAGGGCCTGGCCAATGGTCGATCGTATCTTTGAAAGATGCGGATAGGTCTGGATGCTCAACAGGTTGCACAACTCCGCATAATCCTTCTCAACAGGCTTGCCTCTGCTGGCATGAAACCAGAGATGGAGATTACCGAAGATGCCCTTTGCCGTAGGACGGGTTAGCTTCTTGTAGGCGTTGAAATCTTCCGGCACTACATAACGCTGGATCAGATTTTCCAGCAGCCAGTCTTCCAGGACAACTTCATACTGTTCCTGTCGCTCGGCACCATCCAGCCGGCTGCTTCCAGTTCGTTTGAACGATCGGAAGACATGCAGCACCTCATCGGAATAAATCTTTTTTGCGGCGATGTAGACCACTTGTTCCGAGGTAATCGTGGTATCCGTCATGCGCTTGCCCCAGCGCAGTATCTCTTCGTAGATCTCGCCGTTGCTTGACAGGCCCAGTTCCTGGATCAGACGGTAGCCGCTGAAACGGATCGGATTGCTCATACCGCCTTGCCTGGATCGGTCTTCGCTGATGATCTTCAGCAGAGCAATGAACTTGTCACGATCAGCCGTTGAGGGAAGTCCCAGTAGTTCAGAGCCCCGAAATTCGGCTGCAACACGTACCTTGTGCCCGTCACGCGAAACAATCTGCTCTACCCTTCGCGTGGTACGGCTCTTATCGCGCGCGTCGTTCGCGCCGAAAAAACCAATCTGTAAAAGGTTTTTCTCAAAACGAACAACATCCACATCAACAGAAACAGGCATCAGCGTTGGCTTCTGTTCGTTACTGCGAATGGAACGTCGTTTGATCGTCATTGTGTGGGGAGGCTGCTTTTGTGAATGCTATAAGAAAAACAACAACTATAAAGACCTTTAGAAGCTGTAGCTTTGTCCAGGTTCTTCACTAGGCACTACTTACAAGGCGAAGTTTGCCACCGCACCTCGCTAAAATTGCCAGCGCACCTCGTGTGGTTTGCCACTGCACCTCGTTCAACCCTGCCAGCCAACCTCGTGTGCTGTGCCAGTGGACCTCGTTATTTTTGCCAGTGCACCTCGTCCCCATCTGCCAGCCAGCCTCGTTATCCTCCTCATTACAAATAAGAAGGAGCTCTTTCTGCCAGCCAACCTCGCTGTATACCCCGATGTATGGGGACAGAAGAGCCAGGTTCTGCCAGCCAACCTCGTTAGTTTTCCAGATTCCAGATCTAGATCAGCCGAGATTTGCCAGCCAACCTCGCTATGAAAGCGAGGGCTTTTTGGTAGGACTTCCATCAAGCGGTCATCTGCCTGCATCTTCTGGGTGATTGCTTACCACCCAGGGTATTTTCTTTGTTGTTGCCCTCAGCTTCCTGTTTTTCAATAACTTAGGTCCTCACCACCAGAGAATAGTGTTTGTTTTGGACCGTCGCAGGCCATTTTGCGTAGCCTTCCAAGGCTAAAGCCTGCTCAAAATAACGAGGTTGGCTGGCAAATTGTGCCTTCTGTTCAGGACTGTATTTCACTCTTCTTGAAACCGATATTGCCAGCCAGCCTCGCTGCCTTTTTTTCGCCGCCGCCGCTGTTATTTCGAATGTTGCGAGGTTCGCTGGCAGACCATGAACCAGGGCACTCGTACGTAAATGTTTTGGAGTGCTCCAGGTTTCGCTTTCCTCGGGCGTGCCTCAAGCGAACTTGATAACTTCCGCCTTCGAGCAACCTGCTCTCCCACTCAACCGTCCTTGCCCAAGCACGGGCGTTCCACGGTCATTGCTGTAGATGGCGGCAGCGCTAACACCATCGAGCTATGAACCTCTATTGGTTGGAATGCCGATGTGCAACTAGTGAAGTTCCGAAGGCAGTAACCGAGAGAGGTAAAA
>CAXTGN010000871.1:0-2201 GCA_964243455.1 uncultured Acidobacteriaceae bacterium | reverse complement strand
CGAGCACACAGCTGAAGGGCATCACGCTGGTCTTCAATCGTTCGGCGGCGCAGCAGGCGGACCTGGACACGCTGCTGGCGGCGCAGCAAACTCCGTCCTCTCCCCTGTATCACCGCTGGCTTACACCGGCCCAGTTTGCTGCGCGTTTCGGGATGGCCGATTCCGACCTGGCCAAAGCCCAGGCATGGATCCAGTCCCAGGGTTTTCAGATCATCAGCGTGCCCCAAAGCCGCGACCGCATCATCTTCGACGGAACCGCCAGCCAGGTATCTGCCGCCTTCCGTACAGAGCTTCATCGTTACAGCTCCAGCAGAGAAACCCATTTTGCGCCGGCGGGTGATCTGAGCCTGCCCGCGACCCTGGCGCCGCTGGTAGCGGGCGTTGTCCGGCTTTCGGACATCCACGCGCACCGGCACTCGCATTTGCTGCCCGCTGCCGCTCGTCCGGCCTACACCTCGAGCCAAACGGGCAACCACTTCCTGACCCCCCAGGATGTGGCCACGATGTACGACCTGAGCTCGACCTATAAGGCAGGGTTCAATGGAGCGGGCCAGTCGATTGCCATTATCGGGCAGTCGTTTATTGAAACAGCACCGATTGCCGCATTCCAGGCAGGCGCTGGACTCACGGCGAACCTGCCCACGTTGGTTCTGGTTCCGGAGACCGGAGTGAACGGCATCAACTCGGTTGGCGATGGCGACGAAGGCGAGTCGCAACTGGACGTGGAGTACGCCAGTGGTATGGCGCCAGGTGCGACGGTCTACTTTGTATACACGGGCGACGATTCAAATGCCGGCGTCTTCGAAAGCCTGTCTTACGCGATTACAGAGGATATCGCTCCTGTGATCAGCGGAAGCTATGGTTTGTGCGAGCCGGAGCTGCAGGCGGGCGGTGCTTCCTCCGTTCAATCCGCGACCGTCCTCAACCAGGAAGTGCAACAAGCCAACGCGCAGGGTCAGACCGTTCTGTTCTCTACCGGCGATTCTGGCTCAACCGACTGCTTTCCTAACACAGACCTCGGCACCACTAGTCAGGAGGCGCTTGCCGTTGACTTTCCGGCGTCAATACCCAGTGTGACGGCCATGGGCGGAACGCAGATGGCTGCCAACACATTTGCCTCGACGAACACGCAGTATTGGCAGACCGCGTCTGGCACGGATGTGATCAGTTCGCTGCTCTCGTATGTGCCCGAGGCCGCGTGGAACGAGGACGACGGCACGAACAGCGATCAGCCGCTCTCTTCGGGTGGCGGCGGCAGCAGCGTATTGTTCACGAGACCGAGTTGGCAGACTGGCGTCCCGGGCATACCTACAGGAAGCAACCGCCTGCTGCCTGACCTTGCGCTACAGGCTTCGATCGAGAGCCCGGGGTACATCTACTGCACCTCGGATCCCAACGATCTTTCCTTCGCGGGGCTTACGGCGAGCTGTACAAGCGGGCTCCGCAGTCCTTCCGGAACGTTTGTGACGGCGGGCGGGACGAGCTTTGCGACGCCGATCTTTGCCGGCATGCTTGCCGTTCTCAATCAAGTGACGCATGCCAAGGGTCAGGGCAACATCAATCCGACCCTGTATGGCCTTGCAGCGAACTCCAGCACGTACGCCTCAGCGTTCCATGACATCACCAGTGGAACGAACGCGTGTACAGCAGGCGTGTCGTACTGTTCCACGGCAGGCGCTGCATCGTACGCGGCTACGACTGGCTATGACGAAGCGACCGGCCTTGGATCGATCGACTTTGCCAAGCTGGTTGCGGCATGGCCCGCGGGTACAGCAGCAACGCTCACAGCGACCACGACCGCGGTCAGCCCGGCCACGGCGACTCCCGCCGGCGCGGCGACAGACCAGATCACCATCACCGTCGCGCCGCAGGGCACGGCAACCGTTACGCCAACCGGAACGGTCCAGATCGCCGTGGATGGGAACCTCGTTACACCTACGTTGACGCTGAGCGGCGGAACGGCGACGTACACGTACACGGCGCCTACGACCACCGGATCCTACGTGGTGACTGCCACCTATTCCGGCGATGCTTCTTTTGCGGCGTCCACAGGAACCGCGGTACTGACTGTGGGCAGCGCCACCCCTGCAGGATCCTTTACGCTGGCCGCGCAGCCCCTGACGGTGGCGTACAACAACACCGGCACGGCCACGGTGTCGATTACCCCCGCATCGGGCTATACCGGAACCGTTGTGCTCGCT
>CAXTGN010000870.1:0-2204 GCA_964243455.1 uncultured Acidobacteriaceae bacterium | reverse complement strand
CGTGTTTCCAGATCCAGCCGGATCGGAAATGAGGCTTCTACCCAACCGTAATAGGCTTCGAATCCGGGATTGAGGTCGCTGGCCTTGATGGTCTGAGCCTCTGCCAAAACCGCTTCGGCCTTATCCTCGCGTCCGATCTGGAGGTAGGCATACTCCAGAAACTCCATGGCGTGGAGCCGATTCTCGGCCCCGGTATGCATGGAGGAGTGGCTTTCGGCAGCAGCTTCCGATGCTAGGTTGGACTGAATATCGTCTTGCCATATTCCAAGGCGGGCGAAGATGTGTCCGGGCATGTGCAGAGCGTGGGCGGACGCCGGGGCGATCTGAGCGTATCGGCGAGCTGCATCGAGACCCTGAGACGCCATCTGCGGATTGTCTGTGGCGTGAATGATGAAGTGCATGACGCCGGGATTATCTGGCTCTTCGCGCAGCACACCGTTGAGAATGGCCACCGCTTTTCGAGAGCGAACGTGGCCCGGATCGTCCGGCAGTTCAGGGCTTAGAAGAGACAGGGCGTAAAGGACGGCCGCAACGTGGTCCGACGGGTAGGCTCCGGAGAGCTTGGCCATTGCATCGGAGTAGGCTTGGGCGCGAGCGCCGCTCTTTGGCAGCGCCTTATCGTCATAGATGATTGCGAGAGAGGCGATGTAGGCCTGTTCGCGAGGCGTCTTCTGAGTCGTGGCCAAAGCTGATGCGATCGCCTTTTGACCATCTTTCAACTGTTGTCCTTCAGGAAGGGTTTCAACAGGCTGGTAAGAGCTCATAGCCTCTCCCCAAAAGGCCATCGCGCATTCGGGGTCGCGCTGAAGCGCTGTCGAGAAACGCTTACGCGCCTCGTCATACCAGAAGGAATAAAGCAGGCTGAGCCCTTGGTTCAAATCAGTTTGGACTCGCGGTGAACAGGAAGTGTTGAACGCCACGTGGCCTAAAGGCATGGGCATGTCATGGGTTTGGCTGAAAGCAGCAGTTGAAAAGCACAAAGCTCCAAGAGCAAGCACACGACCTAAGAGCGGCATTAGCGATTCCTTTGCTGAAGCAGAACGGGATCCATTGTTGTCATGTGGAGGGCTCCGTCAAGCGATAGAGTGTCGCTGGATGGATGCTGAAGGTTCGGGCTACCTCCCGGACTGATTTGCCCTCTTCGAGAAGGCGCCGGGCAAGTTTTCGCTGGTCCTCGTTCATCTTCTTCGGACGGCCAAAACGGACACCGCGCCTTTGAGCGTCGGCACGTCCCGCGCCGGTGCGTTCGCGGATGAGATCGCGCTCAAATTCGGCTATGCCGGCGAAGATGGTCATGATCATCTTGCCGGCATGCGTGGTGGTGTCGGCCCAAGGTTCAGAAATGGATTGGAAGCGGGCACCAGCGTGGCTGATTGCTTCTACGATTTCAAGCAGGTTGCGGGTGGAACGAGCCAACCGGTCCAGCTTCCAGACTGTAACGATGTCGCCCTCGCGGAGTTGATCGAGCATTCGGTTCAGCTCCGGCCGGTCGCGGTACGCCCCGGAGACCTTTTCGCGGAAGCACTTAGTGCATCCAGCCTGCTTGAGGGCGTCGAGTTGAAGAGTCAGCCGTTGATCTTCGGTTGAGACGCGCGCATAGCCTATCTTCATCTGAACCGCCTTCCTGTCCTCGCAAAATATATCGCACTCAGGATGCTTTATGCGAGATACTTACGCGACGCGAGATTGCCCGGTTTCGAGCGGGTTTGCGATTGTCGCGGAACTTAGGAGTTTTGCGACGGCCCCGGACACAAGAATTTCATGGAGCGAGAGCTTTCCCAAGAGGAACTGGCCGAAGGTTGGACGCTCGCGCCCAATGAACTTCTGCTGCTGATGAACAAGAGCGGCCCTGGCCGTCTGGGCTTCGCCGCGCTGCTCAAGTTTTTCCAGGCTGAGGCGCGGTTCCCCTTCCATAAAGGCGAGGTTTCAGAGCAGGTGATCGGCTACCTCGTTCAGCAGACGAAGACTCTGCCGTCGATGTGGGCCGATTACGACTGGCAGGGCCGCACGATCAAGTATCATCGCGCCGAGATCCGGTCACTGTTCGATTTCCGGGAGGCGACAACAGAAGACTCAGAGAGCGTGATGGCATGGCTGCGCGACCATGTGCTCGCACAGAAGCGAGACCCTGAGCGGGTCACGGAGGGGGCGCTTTTGAGGTTCCGCGACCTCAAGCTCGAACCGCCCACGGCGGAACGGTTGGA
>CAXTGN010000869.1:0-2205 GCA_964243455.1 uncultured Acidobacteriaceae bacterium | reverse complement strand
GACGAGCAGATGTGCATCGATAAAGCCGATGCCCTTTTCAAAGAGAGCGTGTCTTTCGACGAACCCAAGGACCTCTGCATCTTTGCCGCGGGTGGCCTGAGGCAGCTGAGTCAGCATGAAGAGGACAGCGTTTCGGTCTGTGAGGCTGCCCATCGCCAACTCGCCGAGCACGAACGGATGCATGGCGACGAATCCGTCGGTGAGCAGGCTGAAGAGCACCGGATCGTACTTGTCGAAGTGTTCGATCCACACGGAAGTGTCGACGAGAATCAAGCCTTTGGGCGACGACGGGGTATCGGCTTAAGACCCGGCATGGTCCCGCCTAGAACCGCGAGGCGGCGTGCCGCCTCCCTCTGTACAAGGGCCCGCAAAGCCTCGCGAAGCAGAGCAGATTTCTCCGTGATCCCGGTGTAAGAACTTGCGCTCTCCACGAGATCATCATCGAGGGCTACGGTGGTTCTCATGGATGGCTCCACATCAAGAGTAGCATCGATTGATGATGGAAAGCGTGCCTACCAGGTCTTCCAAGGAGCTTTGCCTTGGCTCCAAAGGTCTTCGAGGTGCTGTTTGTCGCGAAGGGTGTCCATGGCTTGCCAGAAGCCGTGATGGAAGAAGGCGTGGACCTCGCCTTCGGAGACGAGCTTTTCGATGGGCTCGCGCTCGAACATCTGGGAGTCGTCGGTGACGGCGGTGATGGCTTCGGGGGAGAGGACGAAGAAGCCGCCGTTGATCCAGCCGCCCTCGTCCTTGGGCTTCTCCTGGAAGGAGTAGATCTGAGTGTTTTTCAGGCCGAGTGCGCCGAAACGGGCGACTGGCTGCACGCTGGTCAGCGTGACGGCCTTGCCGTGGTCTTTGTGAAAGGCAATGGAGGCGGTGATATCGACATCGGCAACGCCGTCGCCGTAGGTCATGCAGAAGGTGTCTTCGCCTTCCAGGTATTTGGCCACGCGGCGGAGGCGGCCGCCGGTGCCGGTGTCCGCGCCGGTGTCGACCAGGGTCACGCGCCAGGGTTCGGCGACGGAGTTGTGCACCGTCATCTTGTTCTCGGTCATGTCAAACGTGACGTCGGAGGTATGAAGGAAATAGTTAGCGAAGTATTCCTTGATGATGTAGCCCTTGTACCCGCAGCAGACGATGAAGTCGTTGATGCCGTGCTGCGAGTAGAGCTTGAGGATGTGCCAGAGAATCGGCCGTCCGCCGATCTCGACCATGGGCTTGGGACGAAGGCTTGTTTCTTCCGCGATGCGGGTGCCGAGACCGCCGGCGAGAATGACTGCTTTCATGCGCTCTTACAAGATCCTTCGCGCCTGGGTAGCCGGTCAACAGCGCTGAAGCAGGCGAGCGTTCTGGGGTAGGTTCTACCCCTTATGGTAACGCAATCGGTAACGTCCCTTTGGTATTCTGAACACACCTATGAGCCAGCGCTCCGATGAGCTTCGTCAGCAGATCCTAGCCCTTGTCCACGAGTTCCATGCGGAGCAATTTCCCCAACGGGCCTTTGACCCAGGCCAGTCGGCCGTTCCGGTCTCAGGCAAGGTCATCGATGCCAACGATATTGGGGCTGTGGTGGAGTCGGCGCTGGATGCCTGGTTTACTACCGGTCGTTGGGCGAAAGAGTTTGAAAAGAAGCTGGCGCGGTTTGTGGGTGTTCGCTCGGCCAGCCTCGTGAATTCTGGTTCCTCGGCGAATCTGGTGGCGTTCAGCGCGCTGACCTCGCCGAAGCTGGGCGACCGGCAAATCAAGCCGGGCGATGAGGTGATCACTGTGGGCGCGGGTTTCCCGACGACGGTGAATCCTATCCTGCAAAACCGTTGTGTGCCGGTGTTTATCGATGTCACGTTGCCGACCTACGAGATTGACGTAACCAAGCTGGAAGCGGCCCGTAGCGAGAAGACCAAGGCCGTGATGATCGCGCACACGCTAGGGAACGTCTTCGATGTGGAGGCCGTGTCGGCGTTCTGCAAGAAGTACAACCTGTGGCTTGTGGAAGACACCTGTGATGCGCTTGGGTCGACGTGGAAGGGCCAGAAGGTTGGCACCTTTGGCGATATCGCTACGGTGAGCTTCTATCCGGCGCACCACATCACCATGGGTGAGGGTGGCGCGGTGCTGACCGATAAACCCGCCTTGAAGGTGCTGATTGAGAGCTTCCGCGACTGGGGCCGTGACTGCTGGTGCGAGCCGGGCGTGGATAATACCTGCGGC
>CAXTGN010000868.1:0-2205 GCA_964243455.1 uncultured Acidobacteriaceae bacterium | reverse complement strand
GCCACGGCCTTGGGCGTCGCTGCAATCCACCAGCACAAACGCGTCCGCTTCTACAACGCCGTCGACTTGGTCAACCAACTGGAACAGGAGAAGCAGCAGGGCAAAGCGGGCAACATGGCCAGACAACTGGTTCAGGCTGATGCCGTCATCCTCGATGAACTGGGCTACTTGCCGTTCCCTGCCTCCGGCGGCGCCTTATTGTTCCATTTGATCAGCCAACTCTACGAGAAGACCTCGCTCATCATTACAACCAACTTGTCATTTGCCGAGTGGGTTACGGTGTTCGGTGACGCCAAGATGACAACGGCCCTGCTCGACCGCATCACCCATCACTGCGACATCCTGGAGACCGGCAACGACTCGTTCCGCTTCAAACACCGCAAGCAGCAGCCGAAACCAAGCTGACCAACTGCAAACTGGCGGGCGAGCACGCCCCTAAATTACGTCACGTGACAGAGAAGAAGTAATGCCAAGAGGCCGACCGCCACAAGGTGACAACCCGCTCAGCGGCGCCGAACGGCAGGCGCGGTACCGCGCCCGCATCGAAGCTCACGCGAACACCCCTGTGGTTCGCTACAGGCGACCGGCTGACCGACGCACCCGGCCACAGCGATGGCATGACGCCGTCGCCGAGCTGATTGCACTCCAGGCCGAATACGTCGCCTGGGCTGAGGCTTTGCCTGATACCCTCCAGGGAACCGCTGCCGCCGACGCTCTCCAGGCCATCGCCGATATCGACCTCGACGAACTGGCCACCATCAAACCGCCACGCGGATACGGACGCGACTGACCACCACTTCAAACCGCCGCCAGAAACCGTCCTGCCAAACTGGAAACTATTGGACGCTGTTCCCTGGAAAATATTCAACGCTGATTGACACCCAGGGCTGTTCAACGCTAGTTAGATTGCTTTGTAAGCAAGGATATGGTCGAGCTTGAGGGCGCCGCTCCAGAGTGCCTGTGCAACGTTCGTTGTGCCATTATGGCGTAGGATGTTGAGAGCAAAGCTTCGTGCCCTGGCGATGATGCCAGGATTGTCGCGGATGCGGCTGCGATCCTCGTCGCAGGAGACATCGCGAACATAGTGGTTACGGTTCTCTATGCCCCAATGGCCGCGGACGATGTCGGCCCACGTGTTGGCGCGCAGACCTTCGGCCGATGAGACGTAGTGAGCGACCTGGCGGCGCTGATCCCACAGGCCGGTGGCTGCGTGGCGCAACCAGGTGTGACGGGTGACGCGGATGATGGTCTTGATGAAAGGAGCCCACTCGGTGTTGGCCAGGCCCCCATCCACAGGAAAGACTTCGACTGTGCGCTCTTCCTGTCGGGATCGGCCGTTATTCTGGGATGCAGCAGTGTCGGCAGGAGCGTTGCGGGCGACGATGGCACCGACCGCCGCGGACAGTTGGGCTTGGTTGCCTTTAAGCTGGACCAGCAGGTGGCTCCCCGTGGCCAGGGCTGCCGCAAACGTTTTTTTGGGTGTGCATGGCATCAAGAGTGAACAGGCGTCCAGACAGGCCAAGGGATGCGATCATCTCCTGAGCTGCGGGTATTTCGTTGCTCTTCTCCGTGATCGCCAGGTGAGCGAGAATGATCTGGCCGTCGCTGGCGAACGCGCTCAGCAGATGCGCTGCCTTGCGATCGTGGAAGGCGTCGAAGCTGCCGCGCAGCGTCTTGCCGTCGATTGCCACGCAGACCGGGCCGGTGGCGGCGTCAGCCATGGCCGCTGGCAGTTCGGCAGCATGTTTGCGGAAAGCCCGTTCAAGCTCCGCACCGTCCAGGCCACGCAGGATGAACCTCAGCGTTGTGTAGGCGGGAGCTTTGCGCAGAGACACCCCGAACACGGTGTTCAGGCGGTCCAGATGGCTGTGAATGAAAGCGTAGACCTGACGATACGACACTGCTCCAGCCAGCATCGCCAACACCGTGAACAGCAGGATCGGCGCCAAATCATACATCTTTCCCTGGCCGCGTCGGGGATCGGACACTTGGGAAAACAAGGGCAGCAACGTACTCGGCATCTGGGCAACCTCTGAGAATGGCTGCTCGACATAGATTCAGACAAACCCGCTCAGGGGAATCGTCTTTTTTGCTCACACTTCCTCCGCGCGGCTCACATGCGCGTTAGCGTTGCACAGCCCTGACCTTGAACCCGAGTGATGGGGCGACGGGTAGGCGTCCCAGAAACTGAAATGCCAAGTAAAC
>CAXTGN010000867.1:1918-2207 GCA_964243455.1 uncultured Acidobacteriaceae bacterium | reverse complement strand
AGATATTCCCACCACTTTGCCGCAACAAGCTCAGGTACGATCACGGCGATCCGGCGCTTCGGATTTTCCGATTCAGTCTTCAGCACATGCTTCATAATCGGGGTTGTGACAGCCCGATAGGGGGATGGTACGTTTACCACCGTCGGTGCAGGTACTCCGCACGCCGTGGAAGCGGAATCGAGGTCCTGTTGCCAACGCTCGGAGGTCTGCTCTTCTCCATCCGACAGCACATGGATGACCTGTACGTCGTGGGTCAGAGAAGTAGCGAAACGCAAAGCCTCCTGCGACG
>CAXTGN010000867.1:0-1908 GCA_964243455.1 uncultured Acidobacteriaceae bacterium | reverse complement strand
AGGTAGGATGGCCAACGGTGTGGGCGTGGGATCGAGTGTAAGCTTGCTGATTTCCGTTTCCCGCGCCACACGCGTGTAGTGTTTTTGAACACCTCGCATCAGCAAAATCAGGAGTGGGATCATCAGCACAGTGATCCAGGCCCCTTCAACAAACTTCGCGACAAGAACGACGACGACCGTGCAGCCCGTTGCTAAGGCACCCAGGCCGTTGATCGCCATGTACAGCCGAGCCCGCCGTTCTTCAGCACGCCTCCAGTGCCCGACCATGCCGGCCTGAGAAAGCGTGAATGCTAAGAAGGCTCCGATCGCGAAGAGTGGAATTAGCCGATCCGTCACGCCCCCGAAGGCGGTGAGGATGAGCGCCGAAAGAACCGCCAGGACCAGCACGCCTTCGGTGTAGACCAGACGTCTTCCACGCAGCGCGAAAAAGCGCGGCAGGTAGCCATCTTCTGCGATGGCCCGGCACAATCGCGGAAAATCGGCAAACGCCGTGTTTGCGGAAAGCGAGAGCATCAGCAGAATGGAGGCGATCGTGACGTAGTACACAACGCCCTTTCCCGCCACCGCTGCCGTGATCATCGAAAGCAGACTTTGGTAGCTCGGGGACCCAGGCTGCGTCGCCATGATCCCGTACGCCCGGGTCAGGTGCGCAATGCCTGCCAGGAAGATGGCAAGTAAGGCGACGATGACGGCTAGCGTTCTGCGAGCCGTTTGCGTGTTTGGATCTTTAAAAGCCATAACGCCGTTGCTCACCGCTTCTACGCCGGTCAGCGCGGTACAGCCACTGGCGAAAGCACGGATGAGCAGCCAGGCCCCGACGCTCGCCATCGCGTGGGTTGACGGCGCGGGAGGAGCGACGATGGCGTGAGGGTGTCCGCCCGCAAGGACCACCTTTAGCGTGCCCCATCCAAGAACGCCGAGCAGGCAGACGATGAAGAGGTAGGTGGGTCCCGTGTACACCATTCCGCTTTCGCGCACGCCCCGCAAGCTGATAATGGTCAGCAGCAACAGAATGAATAGGCAAAGCCCCAGGGTGTGCGGTCCGAGCTTCGGCACAGCTGAGACGAGCGCTCCTACACCGGTTGAGATGCCAACCCCGACGTCGAGCAGGTAGTCCAGCATCAGTGCGGCGGCCGCCAGCAGACCCCATTGGGGGCCCAGATTCTGGCTCGCCACCGTGTAAGAACCGCCCCCGTTCGGGTATGCGTCAATCGTCTGGCGATAGCTGAAGAACACTATCAGGAGGAGTGCGATGATCGTTAAGCTGATCGGCAGCACATAGGCGATGCCAGCTGCCGCGGCTGGAATGAGGATCGTAAGCGCAGCTTCTGGACCGTATGCTGCCGATCCAAGGGCGTCCAGCCCGAAGTTCGACACACCTGCAACAACGCCCACGCGCTCGTCCGCGTCCTCATCGGAGGCCAGGGGCTTACCCAAGAGCCAATTCAGCAGAGCCATAGGCTTCTGAGATGCGCGTGAGGACAGGTCTGCAAAGCTCGCCCAGGCATCCTAGAAGCAGATGTGTGCCACTTCTTTCAGTAGTTCGCGTGGTCCACGCTGGACCTATCGGTGCAGAAAGTTTGCGTGGGCCGTAGGCTTGGGCCTAAGTTCTGGAAGCCCATTGCTGAGTGCTGCGCCAGTCTGTAAAGCGGCTGAGCCCGACTCGACGATATCGACGGATCGTCCCTCGTTCACCAATGCCAGCACAACAGTACCCTGCCGCACTTTGCAATTCGAAGACGGTCTGAACGAGACAGCGGAGCAGGGACAACGAAGCTGGGACTTGCCCCAAACCCTGGTTCGGTTCGGGGCTACGAGCAGAACCGAGCTTCGGTTCACCGCACCGGATTACAACTGGAACGTCGCGGAGGGACACACCTTCGCCACAGGTCAATCAGACATCTCCGT
>CAXTGN010000866.1:0-2210 GCA_964243455.1 uncultured Acidobacteriaceae bacterium | reverse complement strand
CGGGTGCCATCCAGTCTGCGTAGACTGCTCCTTGATCCGCGCCGACGACATGAACTTGGCTAGCGCGGGTAATGATGTCGAAGCGTGGCGTCCAGACCTCCTGGTGATAAAGAACATCGATACCGTCCTGCACGAGCGCCGCTTGCAGCGCTTGGCCGTATCCTAGGAACGCGACACGGTCGCGAGTGGTCGACCCATATCTACGAGGCCGGAGGCGATACAGCACTGGATCGACGACGCGGAGCCAGAATGGCAACCGAAGGAACCGTACGCTTAGTCCATCGTAAGCCTGCCGTAGTTCGGGG
Source organism: uncultured Acidobacteriaceae bacterium (assembly GCA_964243455.1). Lineage (GTDB taxonomy): Bacteria > Acidobacteriota > Terriglobia > Terriglobales > Acidobacteriaceae > Granulicella. Next base: position 1,905 of record CAXTGN010000866.1, on the reverse strand, counting down.
TTGCCGTAGGACAGAATGTATATGACGACGACGTGTCCCTGCCGACGCAGACCTTCCGCATACTCCCAAACGAAGTCGTTGCGATATGACCTGAGGTAAGTCTCGCGATTTAACCCGAACGTCCCGCCGTAGAACCCTTCAAACGAGTCGCAACTTATGAAGATGGCAATCCGCTTCTTTCGGCGTCCCAAAGCAGCTGATCCTGCCGCTTGATCAGGCCGGCTTGTCATCGAAACGCGTTGAGAGACAACAGACATCTCAGGACGACCTCTTGGAAAGCCAGTCATCTAGGTATAGCACAATACGTTGTAGCTGCCTCATCGGTATCATGAGCTAATCGTCAACAGGCCTCGGCGCAGAGCCAGTGACTGGTACCGCCACCTCGGCGGTCGTGCCTTGCCGCCAGCGCTTGCTACAGCATCCTCTTCGACTACTCCCTAATCGCAGCTTCCTCGTCTACTCGTTTGGGAGCCGGCCTGAACGGTAGGCCATAGCGCTAAATTCCGATGTACTTGCCGCGCGTCGTTGCCGCGAGATCGAAGAGTGGTAAGGTATCAGATCACTGTTTAGGTTCTCTCAGCGGCGCTAACCGCCTGTCGTCAGCTTTACAACGAGGCCGGAGCGTTTGAGGAAGCAGGAACGTATAGAGCGGTTGATGGTCCACGTCGCACATACTGGTGGAGATTGAGCCAATTTCGGGGTGGAGAAAAACTCCGGTAGCTGGCTACGTCCGGACAACATCCACGCCGTCTACGAGGTGCCACATGACGCTTGCGGTTGATCGTATCAGAGGCCACAGCTTCATCAGGGATCTCCTCCCGAAAGATGACGGCTTGATTGTTGATCTTGGCATGAATGAAGGCTATTTCTCCTACGAGATGCAGCGGAAGTTCAGCTGCAAGGTCGTTGGCGTCGAGGCCAATCCCTTGTTAATACAGGCTATCGTGGGGTCGGATAGGCTCCGGCCGCTGAACTATGCTGTCAGCGAATCGCGAGGCGATGTTAGCTTTCATGTCAATCCGGAAAACTCTGAGGCTAGCAGCTTGACAGCTGGACCTCGGACTCAAGCGGTGTCCGTGCCTTGCATCTCCTTCTCGGACTTGGTGCATACACAAGGCATCCGACGGATCGATCTGCTGAAGGTCGACATAGAGGGCGCGGAGGTCGAAATGCTGCAATCGACTCCTGCGGCAACGCTTCTTCTGGCGAAGCAGATCAGCGTCGAGTTTCATGCTTTTCTAGATCCCGAAGCGGTTCCGGCGATCAAATCGATCCTAGCACGTCTTAAGAAGATGGGCTTCATGGCAATCGACTTCTCACGCACTTACGAGGACGTCCTCTTTATCAGTCGTCATGAGGTGAGACTCTCGCCGTCGAGTAAAGTGTCTCTTCTATTTCAAAAATATCGGCGCGGCGTTCTTCGGATGGTATGGTCACGGCTGAGCAGGATCTTGAATTGTCAGTGACATTTGGCATCCCATATTGTTTTCTTAAGCAAGATTAGACTTACGTTGGACGCAGGAACTATAACTATCGGGTGCATCTGGGCGGGCAGTACAAATGCAGCTTTAGCGATCGGCTATTAGACAAAGTCGATCTGCATCGTGGTCTGTCAGATACTTTTGGGAAGCTTGACTGTTGGGAATGGATAAACCATGACCTGGGCACGTCGGTCGAACGAGGGAAAGCGCTACAGCGACCAGCTGAACAAGCTGCATCTTGCCACACGATGGCTGTTTCTGATGCTGGCATGTAGCTACTTTTCACTCAGCTACGCCTCACTCCCTCTCTTTCTGAACATGAAACTTTATACCGAGGGACTAGAACGGACACCGTATCAGTACCGGGTTCTGCCTATGTTTGTCTTCCGGACGCTTACTCAAGGGTCACTTCTATCAGAAGTGG
>CAXTGN010000865.1:0-2210 GCA_964243455.1 uncultured Acidobacteriaceae bacterium | reverse complement strand
AGGCGCAGCACCAAGCCAATCCCACGTTCAACGTCACCAGCTCCTCGACGTGGACAACCTACGTTCCATAACCGGGGCGAGTAGCACCGTCCGAGCTGCGGTGCTACTTCCTTTCTCCTCCGGCAACTCAGGAGCTTCTATGAACAAGCTTTGCCGCAATCTTTCGATGGTTTCTCTGAGTGGGCTTCTGGCCTTGACCTTGACCGGATGCCCTGGTCAGCAGCCCCCCACGCCTACTGTGCCGCCCAAGGATGATGCCGCAAGACTGGCCGCGATGCAGCAGCAGCAACAGTTCCAAGCAGCTCAGGCAAAGCACGATGCAGAGCTGAACAAGCAGGTAGAGGCGAACAAGAAGAAGTCCCACTCCTTCAATACGGGTGGGTCGAAGGTATGGCAGACCTACGTTCCCTAAACCTTCACGCAGGGCATAGACGAGAGACCGAAGATGATGACCTTATTCCACCCGCAAGCACTGGCTCTAGTCATACCCGGACAGGACTGGCTCTACCAGTTCGTCAACAATCTCACGAACTTGACGACGACCAACGGCGGGGCTTTGACCAGTCTCGGGCTCTCGATGCTCAGCTTTATTGCCTTGATGATGCTGGTGAACATGGTTATCACCTACTCGACGGCAAACATGAGCTTCAGCCTCAATCCGGTGCCGCTTGAGGGCGGGGTCATCATCCAGTTCCTTCTTCGTCTCGCTGTCTGTTGCCTTTTGGAGACCTACTGGATCAACCCGGTTCCAGGCACGGGAATCAGTCTCAATCACCTGTTTTCGACCCTTGCCCAGGCCATCGTCTCGGCTCTCGACCAGAACTCCCTTCAGAACCTCAATCAGCTCCTCACCGACGCCGGAAGCCAGATGGGAGCACCGGGGATGTTCTCGATTCCAGAACAGGCTTGCTATTGGTTGGTGCAGATCTTCCTTGCCCTGGCGTCTGCGGTCCTCTTCGTTATCAACATCAGCTCGTTCATCTTCTACGCGATCACGGCCCTGTTTGGACCTCTTTTCATCCCGCTCTACATGACCAACAGCTTTCGGGGTAAGTTCTTTCACTTCGTGGAGGTTCTATTGAGCTTCGCCATGATCCGAGCGGTCGCCTCAGCCTTCATCTTCGTGTGGGAAGGCTTCATCAACACCTTTATGCAGCAGACCTTTCACGGCGATTACTCGATAGGGATGTGGATTGCAAATTTCATCCCGTTTGTGATGGTGTTCGTCGCTTTCATCATCAACATGCTCTTCATCCCGGCCATCACCCAAGCCATCTTCGGCGGTGGAACCAGTGTCGCCGGAACCGTCCAGGGCGTAGTAGCTAAAGCCGTTGCCGTTGCGAAGTACGCCGCCTAAGAAACAAGAAGGGCAGTCATGCAGGTTGTCTATACCGTTCCGCTCCGTCTTCACCCGATTCTCGCGTGGATTCTTCGGGTCTGCACATGGCTGCTCTGCATTGGAGCCGTCGTCTTCACCTTGGTTGGACTGATACGGAATCAGCGGCACCTACACCCCCCAGCTCACCCGATGAAGCGCGTCCGCCCAATCATCGTGCCCTACAAGTAGCGGCCAAACCGAAGAAACGCTAAGGAGCCTCACACATGGCAACCCACATCGCCCCTCTCACGGATGCAGCTTGGACACCCAAAGACGCGCTGCTCACTGACACCATCGCCAATGAGGTTTACTCGTCGCACTACTCGGAGCGGAGACTGAGCCGCTTCGTTATCGGCGCGCTCTCTCTGACCCTGCTAGGTTCCTTCGGCGCTATCGTCTCGCTGGCACACAAGCCAGTCCAGAACCGCTACATCCGCATCGACGAGATGGGACGGGCTCAAGCAATCCAGTATTCGGACCTCAACTACAGCCCGCGCGAGGGAGAAGTGCGGACCTACCTGACCGATTGGGCCAACTACCGTTACACGCTCAGCAGGGACACCGTTGCCAAGAAGTACCCGCTCAACTACTACTTCCTGTCCCAGCAGCTTGCCTCGCAGATGATGACCCAGGACAATGCCGAGCATCTTGTCTCACAAGTGACGGCTGGACAGGTCGAGCAGAGCGACGTTGACGTGCGGAACGTCACCATTACCAGCATGGCCGATGAACAGGTGCAGGGAGTTCGGATGTCGAAAGGGACCGCCCTCATCGACATCGACAAGCTCTACTCTGCCCGCAACTCCCACGATCCACGCACAGAGCATTGGAT
>CAXTGN010000864.1:0-2212 GCA_964243455.1 uncultured Acidobacteriaceae bacterium | reverse complement strand
TGTGAAGTACGCCGAGCGGGGAGTGCAGCGGTACGGCTTCCATGGGCTCTCGTGTGAGTCCGTTGTGGATCGCCTGAAGCAACACATGCCAGCGAGACTGGTTATCGCGCACCTGGGCAATGGCTGCAGTGTGACGGCCGTGCGCGATGGGCAGTCCGTGGATACGTCCATGGGCATGAGCCCGACTGGCGGCGTTCCCATGGGAACGCGAAGCGGTGATCTCGACCCCGCCGTGCTGCTGTATCTGCTTCGCTCCGGTCTTCATGCGGATGCCGTGGAGCAGCTCGTGAATCATGAGTGCGGGCTCTTTGGCCTGTCGAACGGCGAGAGCGACATGCGGGAGCTGGAACGCAAGGCCGCCGCGGGCGATCACGCCGCAGGCCTCACCATCGACATCTTCTGTACGTCGCTGCAAAAAACCATCGCCGGCTACATCGCTCTGCTGCGCGGCATCGATCTGCTGGTCTTCACCGGAGGCATCGGCGAGCACAGCAGCGATGTCCGTGCACGCGTTCTCGAAGGCATGGAGATGTTCGGCCTAAGCGAGGGGCATGTTGCCGTGATGCCTGCGCAGGAAGAGTTGGTGATCGCCCGCCATTGCCGGGCTTTGCTGGACGCTTCGTAGGGTGGTTACGTCCATCCCTCGAGCAGAAGTTTCCTAACGACCGAAGCAGACGGCCTAATTCTTTGTGGGAGGGAAAGCACCCTCTGCGTATAGCTGTTTTCCTGAATGTGCCGTGCTGCCACAAGCAAATACAGCGATCCTTCGCTGCGCTCAGGATGACGGCCCTCCACACTGACAGGTAAACGGCTCTATTCTGGTGTTCCAAGCGAAGTTGTCCGGCGCTTTCGAGGAATACAGGGGGGGTCTCTCCGCTGCGGCTTCGCCTTCGGTCGAGATGACGTTGCCTCTACCGACACGAACCTTTGAAGCCGGAATCTCACCAGGAAAGAGTGATCTGCTTCTGTGTCCACCCGGAACCTGGGGGAACGGCCGTCGTCAGTGTATCGCTCGTAAGCTGACCGTCTTGTGTATGGGCGTTGCGTGCGGCTGGGCTATTACGTGTTAAGCGAAGAACGACCGCGCTGCCGGCAGGCGCTTCGATCAGCAGACTGGCGCTGTGCGCGGTATAGCTCTCCGAGAGTACATGTGGCAGTGAGGTCTCGGCGCCCGGGGTGGGCAAGCCTTGATCCGGAAGCGACACCTCTAACGGAGGCAGTGGAATGGCAAGCTTATGCGTGCTGGCCACGCCCGCGTGGCACGGCTCCGGCAAGCGGGGAAGCTCCGCAGCAGAACGCAGGCAAAGCGTCGCTGCACCGGAGCCCATCGCGGTGATCCGCAGAGAGCTGCCATCCCGGCGATAGGCCAGTGTGTACTCGTCATCACCCAGCCTTACGTGTTCAAGCGTTGCCTCATGCCATGTCGGCGGCAGGTGTGGATGCAAATACAGCGTGTGGTTCAGGGCGTCCGGCTCCACGCCGAAGAGCTGCCGCAAGGCAGGAGCGAAGGCCATCGCCGACGACCAGAGCTGGTGCGTGGTGGAGCGCCCAAGAGGTTGATAGAAGCGTCCGGAAAGCAGCTCCGTGACAGCCCCCGGATCCCCCGCCCAGGTGAGGTCGATGTTCTGGCGAAGCGCAGCGTAGCCCGCGACCGGATGGCCCGTGCGATACAGTGCGGTGGCCGCCCAGCCTGTGAACAGCGGCCACACCGTACCACGATGGTAGCTGATGGGATCGTAGGCGGGATCGGTTGACGCGAGGGACCGCGTACCCCAATCCGTGCCGAAGGTGTGAGACGCCCATGCTTGCAATTGCGGGTCAGCTGCTGACAGCCCATCGCTATGGGACCAGAAGGCGACAGAGGGATAGATCGTCTGCGTCGTGTCGTACGTGCCATCGGTGTTCTTGCTGAAGGCGTACCGATTGTCGGGCTGGCGATAGGCAGCAACGGCCCCCTCGAGCTTCAGGGCAGTTTGCGCGGCTTCGGCGGCGATCTCGGGGTGTTTGGCCCATCCGGCCAGCTGTACCATGGCCCGTGTCGCGTCGCGGTCCAGCGCAGCGAGGTAGAGCTCCTGGTGCGGCTGCGTTGGCCAGTCTTCGACCCATCCTGTGCCTTGCGAGTTGTCATAAACGCCGTCGCCATCACTGTCAAGGGTGCGCTCGAAGCGGTAGGCCCTTTCGACGGCCTCCCAGTTGTGTTCGAGGAACGTCT
>CAXTGN010000863.1:0-2213 GCA_964243455.1 uncultured Acidobacteriaceae bacterium | reverse complement strand
TTGAGCGAGAGTGCCTGGGTGAAGCTCCGGTGAGCGGCCGCGTACTCGGCATTCTGCGCCTGAACGGACCCAAGGGCGTCCAGGAGGTCGGCCGTAGGCGGCGCGGCGTCAAGCGCCAGCCTGAGTTCGGCCTCGGCGGCGGGGCGGTCGCCGGCGTTGGCCAGAGCGCTTGCATACGCGATGATTTCATCTGGCTGCAGCGAACGGAGCACCTGCGGCGGGAGATCACGAAACAGCGCCACAGCGACCGGATAGCTGCCGGAGCGGCTCTGGGCCACGGCCAGGTTGACGGCCGCCTGCGTGTCGTGAGGGTCGAGGCGCCGCGCCTCTGTGAGTTCAGCGATTGCCGCTGAAGGATTGTTCTCAGCCAACAGCACGGCACCGAAGGCAGAGTGCGCCGGTGCCACGTCGGGGGCCACCTTTACGAGATGCGCAAACGCAGCGTGGGCGGTCTTGAGGTCGCCGGCGAAGAAAGCCGACGATCCGGCGCGAAAAAGGCGAGTGGCCTCCGCCCTGTTCGCTGGCGATCGCGTAGGGGCACCCGCCGTTTGAGGTAATGCCGTCCGAAACGCCTTTCCCTCGGATGTGCCAGCCATCACGCAACCGAGGCTCAGGGGCAGAAAAGACCGGATCAGACGGTGCATGATGTGACTCTATCGCTGCGGCACGCAAAAGGCACAGCTCACTCAGGAGCAGGTTCGACCCCTGAAGAAAATGAACTCTGCCACCGTGCCTTCGCAGGTTCCGAACGCTTTATGTTGGCTGTCGAAATAAGGGATCTCCCGAGCGGGAGAATGAACCATCCTGCTCCTCTAGTGGAGCAACCCGCGCACTGCGAAGAGGGAATGTAGACATTTCGAAGTCGAAGTTCTCCTTTCCGGCACTCCCCAAACATTACAGCCTGCATAAAGCTGACATGACTAATCCCGTGGCGACGCCGGTCTGATTTGTGCTGGAAATGCTTGACAGTGGTCTTTCACCAGTCCTACATTGCAACCGTTCAGAAAAGTGAAGCTTGGGCTTGCTCGAGAGATCAAGGTTTTCGCCGCGACGCATTTGCGTCTGCGTCTTGTTGTATTTGGAGGCAGTCGATGAGGAATCAAACAAGAATCGGTGTAGGCCGGCTGGCCTTGCTGCTGGCAGTGGCGCTGCTGCCCATGGGGCCGCGCGCGCTTGCGCAGGCGGTCTATGGGACGATCGTGGGCACGGTGACGGACAACACGGGTGCAGCGGTCCCAAACGCAAAGATCACCGTGACCGACGTGGGCAAAGGAACAAGCATAACGGTCACGAGCAACGGCAGCGGCGAGTTCACGGCAGAGCACCTCATCCCGGACACCTACAACGTCAAGATTGAGACGCAGGGCTTCAAAACCTTCCAGCAGACGGAGGTCCGCGTCTTCGCGGACACCTCCTTCAAAGTGACGGCAGGCCTGGAGGTGAGAACATCAGGCGAGACCGTCAACGTCAATGCTGACCAGGTACCGTTGCTCAAGACGGACCGCGCGGACGTCGCAACCACGTTTACCTCGCAGGAGATTGTGGACCTGCCGATTCCCGATCGCAACTTCACGAATTTGCAGCTCCTGCTTCCCGGTGCGCAGCTGCTCGGCTGGTCCCATGCGGCGGATGAGGACCCGCAGGGCTCGAGGCAGATCGAAGTCGACGGCCAGTCCTTCGCAGGCGTCGCCTACCAATTAGACGGAACCGATAACGAAGATCCCATTTTGGGCATAATCGTGATCAACCCGAACTCAGATTCGCTCTCCGAAACCAAGATCGCAACCCAGAACTACGACGCCGAGTTCGGCAAAGCCGTCTCTGCTGTTGTCACAGCGCAGACGAAATCAGGCACCAACGCCTTCCATGGTTCGGCGTTCGACTACCGCGAGAGCAACGCGAATCTGGCCCGCGACCCATTCAGCCAAGGTCCCAGTCAGCTTTCTGCTACCAACCCCTTCCCCGGTGGTCTTCGGAATCAGTTCGGCGGCTTCGTCGGAGGTCCTATCAAGAAGGACAAGATGTTTTTCTTCGGGGATTATCAGGGGACCCGTCAGAAGATCGGTATCGCTGCCGTACAAACAGTGCCCACGGCTCACTTGATCTCAACATGCCTTGGCGAAGCAACCGCCCAGAGCGGCGTTCAGGGTTGCGACTTCAGTGAGTACGCAAATGGAGCCTTGGGGAATTTTGCAACCAACACCACCCCACTC
>CAXTGN010000862.1:0-2215 GCA_964243455.1 uncultured Acidobacteriaceae bacterium | reverse complement strand
AACCGAGCTTCCACCGTGTCTTCACCGGCGGCACCCGCGATCTGGTGCTATCGGGTAACAAGGTGTTCTCGCGCGGTGACCGCATCCAGCGGCCGCCGTCGGGAGGCGGCAGCGCCGGCGGCGGAGCAGGGGAGGCGGGGGAAGAGGGTGGCGGTGAGGATAGCTTCCGCTTCGTGCTCACGCGTGACGAGTTTCTCGATCTGTTCTTTGACGACTTGGCGCTTCCTGACCTCGTCAAGCGCGAGATCACCACGACCGAGTCGATGAGCACGAGCCGTGCCGGGCTCAGCAATGACGGTGCGCCATCGCAGCTCGATCTGAGCCGCACCATGCGCTACTCGATGGCGCGTCGGATCGGCTTGAAACGTCCGAAGCCGGAAATCGTCAAGGAGATCGAGGCGCGAATCGCAGCACTCGAGGATCAGGCAGAAGCCTCTCCTGCCGTGCAGGAGGAGCTCGGCGGGCTGAGGGCGGACCTCGCAGCGACGCAACGGCGGCTGAACCGGGTTCCATGGATCGATCCGGTCGACCTGCGCTACCGGCGTTTCACCCAGACGCCGAAGCCCTCCACGCGCGCCGTGATGTTCTGCATCATGGACGTGTCTGGTTCCATGACCGAGCGCATGAAGGATCTTGCCAAGCAGTTCTTCCTGCTGCTGCACGTCTTCCTCGAGCGGCGCTACAAGCAGGTCGACCTGATCTTCATCCGCCATGCAGAGGTCGCGGAAGAGGTCGACGAGGAGACCTTCTTCACCGATCCGCGCACCGGCGGCACCATCTTGTCGTCTGCGCTCAACGAGATGATCGGTATCCAGCAGAGCCGCTATCCAGCCTCTGCCTGGAACATCTACGTGGCGCAGGCGTCGGACGGGGACAATTCCGCCTCCGACACGCCGCGCTCCTGCGCGCTGCTGCAGACCCGTATCCTGCCCAACGTGCAGTACTACGCCTACATCGAGATCGTCGGCTCGGGCGCCATCATTCGAGGCGAGACCGATCTGTGGCGCGGCTACAAGCAGGTGGCCGGCGAGAGCGAACGTCTGGTCATGCGCCAGGTGGCAGAGAAGCGCGACATCTTCCCGGTGTTCCGCGAGTTGTTCGCGCGTCGCGCGGAGGCCTCCCCATGAGCTTGGTCCCGAGTCGCCACCGATCTGGATCACCGCTGGGCGGGAGCCTGGAGAGAGCGCCGGCCATGCTCGATCGGCCGACGCCGTCGCAGGGCGCAGCCGACCTGCTCTATAGCGGGGCGGACTGGAATTTCGACACCCTGCGTCACGCCTACGATGCCATCGAGCGCATCGCCGAATGCGAACTGAAGCTGGAGATCTATCCCAACCGGATCGAGGTGATCACCTCGGAGCAGATGCTCGACGTCTACACGTCACACGGCATGCCGTTGATCTACAAGCATTGGTCGTTCGGCAAACGGTTCGTCGGGCACCAGAACGCGTACAAGCGCGGCCTCATGGGACTGGCCTACGAGGTGGTGATCAACTCCAACCCTTGCATCAGCTACCTGATGGAGGAGAACAGCGCCACGATGCAGGCGCTGGTCATCGCCCATGCCGCCTTCGGCCATAACCACTTCTTCCGCAATAACCGTCTGTTCCGGGAGTGGACCGAGCCGACGGGCATCCTCGATTATCTCGAGTTCGCCCGTTCCTACATCGCGCGCTGCGAGGAACGTCATGGCGTGGCCGCCGTGGAACGCATCCTCGACGCCGCGCACGCGCTACAGAACCAGGGCGTGAACCGGCACTCCGGCGCCAAGATGATGGATCTCAAGGCGGAGCAGGCGCGCGATCGCGAACGTCGCGAGCATGAGGACCGCGTCTACAACGACCTCTGGCGCACCCTGCCATCGGGCAACACCGCTCAGGTCGCGAACATGATCGGCGACCGTCGCCGTCGACTCGGACTGCCGGAAGAGAACCTGCTCTACTTCCTGGAGAAGAACGCACCACGGCTGGCGCCATGGGAGCGTGAGGTGATCCGCATCGTCCGGCTGATCGCGCAGTATTTCTACCCGCAGCCCCAGGCCAAGATGATGAACGAGGGCTGCGCCACCTGGGTCCACCAGGCGATCATGACCCGCCTGCACGAGCAGGGCCGTATCAACGATGCCGCCTTCCTCGAGGTGATCCACTCGACCACCAACGTCATTACCCAGCCGGGCTTCGACCATCCGGGAGGCGGCAGCTTCAACCCCTACGCG
>CAXTGN010000861.1:1847-2217 GCA_964243455.1 uncultured Acidobacteriaceae bacterium | reverse complement strand
TGCCGCCTGCGGGCTGTCGGTACAGCGCTCTGAGTGCCGAACGTTACACTTCCACCTGCCATTGCGCGCTCCTCCATTCAGCCGTTCTGGAGGAAGAGTAGAAGCGCCACTCACGCTCGCGATAGTAAGAAGGCGACAATATTTCTGCATGATGTCGGGTTCGTACTAGGCTCGGATTGATCCGGCTCGATACGCTTCGGGCATGAGAACTTCTTCGCCTTCCCGTCGCAACTTCCTCGTCACTGGGGCCGCTCTCGCCGCATCGCCTTTTCTCCAAGCAGAACCTCCACTCAGCTCCGCCGCTGATCGAGCAGTGGCGGAAGACTTCCTGGGCAGATGGATCCAGGCCTGGAATCATCACGACGCTCAC
>CAXTGN010000861.1:1613-1837 GCA_964243455.1 uncultured Acidobacteriaceae bacterium | reverse complement strand
GCCTTCTCCAAAGCTTCGACGCCAACACCGTCAACCGTTTCGGTTCGCTAGTCCAGGGTCGCGCCGCGGTCGAGAAGGCCCTCGGTTTCCTGCACAACCCCGGCGGACCGTATCATGACGTCACCGCGCCACCCTTGCAGCTGATCGCCGTTCGAAAGATTGCGCCGAACTTGATCATTCTGCAGGCAAGCTGGAAGAGTCCGGTCATGAATCCGGACGGCAAG
>CAXTGN010000861.1:0-1603 GCA_964243455.1 uncultured Acidobacteriaceae bacterium | reverse complement strand
CGATCTGGCGCAGGAGAACGATATGCTTGTGTCCTATACGCTGCTGAAAGAGGGCAGCGACTGGAGAGCGACTCAGATGGACCTGCACAATGTCGAGAAGATGGATCTTCCCTTCTCGAGCGCAGGGCAGAAATCCTAGCCTTGTTGTGGAGGCACGATGCTAACAACGCAAAGCGCAATGCCGGATGCGGTCCTGCAGCCATTCGTCCACTGTTATGTGCTGCGCGTCTCGAGTACTGGAGAGGTCATCGAGCCCGTGTTTCCTAGAGCGGGCCCGATGCTTATATTTCAGTTCGCGGCGGTCTACGAAGTCAAGGAGTACGAGACGGAACAACGTCGCCGTTCCTGGGCGGCAACCGTCATAGGGCCTATAGATGCACGGAGAACGCGGCTGATTCTGCGCGATCATGTGCACTCGCTGGATGTGCTCTTTCGGCCGCTGGGGATGTACCGTTTATTTGGCGTGCCCATTTCGCCGCTGACTGGAGCGGGCGCTGAAGGGCATGGGGTATTCGGCCCGCAGGTTTCATCTCTCTATGAGCATCTCGGCAATGCGGAGAGTGTCGCCGACCAAGCGAAGCTGCTGGACCGTTTCTTCCTCCGCCGGCTGCATCGAGATCGTCCGCTCGATCCGACAGCGCGCGCCATGCACCAGTTGGCCGCGGGCAGATGCAATGTAGGTGACGCCGCAAGAATGACCGGGATCAGTGAGCGACAGTTTGAGAGAAGGTGCCTGGAGTGGGCCGGAGTGTCTCCAAAAGCCCTGGCCCGGGTATCTCGATTTCAGCGTGCGATTGGGGAGTATCGGTCAGGCCACAGCACTTGGATCAACATCGCTCATAAAGTGGGCTACTACGACCAGATGCACCTGGTGAGAGACTTTCATGATCTAGCAGGCGGCGCTCCGACTCAAGTCATGAGCGAAATCTCGGAAGAGCATCTGATCTCGTTCTGTTGGCGGATCATAAGGAACGATCGGAAATGTCGCGCCTGCACTATTCATGAATCGGCCGAGGTACCTATCCTCGCCTCATGACCGCTTCCGTTCCCAATCGCCGCTCATTCCTCGTTTCCGCAGCCTTTCTGGCAGGAGCCGCCGCGGTCTCCTCGCATTTATCGCTCAGACCGCGCCAGGCCATCTGGCGTCATTCCTCAAGATCTACGATGGCACTTGGGCCTGTCACGATCCGTACGCTCTCGCCATGCTGCACGCCGAAAATGTCTTGGTCGTCAATTGCTTTGCTCAATGCTGGAAGGCCGCCCCGAGCAGCTCGCGGCCACAACGCTGGAGTGGGCCTATTCTGTGCTGTGCTGCCGCCGTCTTGGGAGGCCTTCGCGGCAGGCGGATCCGAGCCTTTCAGTGGGGCCCCTGTTGTCAGACGGGGATCGGATGCCACCCAAACCGGGTGAACCTCCTTCACCGGTCCACTCGAAAGGCCGATGTAACAAAATGCTTTGTCACCTTGCGGTATACCCGCCTGTAAACGACGCGACTTTGGGCCTTAACTGACGACAACGTCGTTTCTCAGGAGTGTGCCGATCCAGCACATAACGCCGTAGGTCAGGCGATCGACGAACCGGGCTGACGCTCTTGTGCATTTTC
>CAXTGN010000860.1:1812-2218 GCA_964243455.1 uncultured Acidobacteriaceae bacterium | reverse complement strand
GACCTCGCCTATTTCCGCCATGCAGCGTGCTGGAACGAGCAGGAAGGCCGGATGGACTTCCATCTGGAAAGCCTGACCGACCAGAGCCGCCGCTTCGCCGGCCGTTTGTTGCACTTCAAGGCCGGAGAGCTCGTGCGCACCGGGGTAAGCTATAAGCGCACGCGAGAGGCGTTCGGAGTTCTGGCGGCCGCAGGCGGCTGGACGCTCCATCGCTGCTGGACGGATCCGGAACGGCTGTTCGAAATTCATCTCCTTGTGCCCGCGCCTAGCAGCGAAAACGGAGTGGGGTGATGCTGCAGCCCCAGCAGGAACCGCTCGTCCCAACCCAGGGACAGCTCGGCGTCCGTCAACTGGAGTTCCTGGCCATCGGCTCGGCGATCGGGTCGGGCCTGTTCGTAGGATCTGC
>CAXTGN010000860.1:0-1802 GCA_964243455.1 uncultured Acidobacteriaceae bacterium | reverse complement strand
CTGCACAGGCGCTTCGGACGACGGGATCGTCGCTTCTGCTCGCTTATGCCATTTGCGCGGCTGCCGTGTATCTCGTCGCGCGCTGTCTAGGCGAGATGACTCTCGCTTTTCCACGAGAAGAGTCATTCGTCGATCATGTTGGTCGGCAGCTCGGAGCCGCTGCGGGTCTCGTCAGCGGCTGGGGCTTCTGGTCGACCCTGGTGTTGATCGGCATGGCCGAACTTACGGCGGTCGGATTGCTCGCTCACGCCCTGGTTCCCGCGCTGCCGCAGTGGGTATCCACGGCACTTGCCTTCGTCGTCCTGATCCTCGTCAATCTTGCGCCGGTGCACCGTTTCGGCGACGCCGAGGTCGTGATGTCCTCCCTGAAGGTGCTCGTCATCCTGGCGTTCATGGGTCTCGCCCTGGCCGTCGCGATCGACCCTGCCGAGTTCGCGCTAAAGGATGCGGGCCTGAGGAATCTCTGGGCTCCTGGTGGGCTTTTCCCCGGCGGTTTGCGTGGCCTGCTCCAGACCCTGCCCGTCGCCCTTTTCTCCTTCGGTGGCTTCGAGCTGATCAGCCTCGCCGCCGCCGAAACGGAAGCACCTGCTCAGGCCATACCGCGCGCCGTGAACGGACTCCTGCTCCGCTTCGTCATCTTCTATCTCGGCACAGCGGTCTCGCTGCTCGTGCTGCTTCCGTGGTACCAGATGACGCCCGGGATCAGCCCGTTCCTGGTAATCCTGGAGCGGCTCCATGTCCGTGCAGCGGCAGCTTTCCTCGACATCGTATTGATCAGCTGCATCCTGTCCTCGAGCAACGCGCTGCTCTTCGCAACCGGACGGGTTCTACGCACGCTTGCTCGGCAGGGGGTAGCGCCTGCACGACTTGGCAGACTGAGCGCAACCGGCGTTCCGGCAACCGGCGTTGTGGTCTCGGCCTTTGTCATCTTCGGCGCGATCGGGCTCAACGCTGCCGTTCCGCACGCTTTATTCGGCGTGCTCATGCAGCTCGTTGCCGTCATCACCGCCGTCAATTGGATTTTGATCATTATTGCGGAGCTAGCCTTTCGGCGCCAGAAGCCGTTCGAGGCTCCGTCCTTCGCCGTGCCATGGACGCCGTGGTCCAGCTTCGTGGTGCTCGGTTTTCTCGTAATCACCTGCCTTATTGGCATCTTCTGGTGATGAGAATGCCGTCCCTCCCGGACAAGTGCATCGCACGACCGTCATGTTGCGGCTGAGCGTTGTCGAGGCTGGCTGAATGAAGATGTACGACCGGCGCAAGATGGCGACATGAGCCAGTTTCCTGACGCGCATCCGGGCCATCGCTTCCCGACCGAGATCATCAGCCACGCGGTTCGGCTCTCACCTGCTCTTCTGCCCCTAGAAGTGGGCTGCCGGATGTGAGTGTTCCGGCAGTGTTGGGGGAGGCGACAAGATGGAACACAGGCACCACAAGCCGGACGGTGATACTGGTAAATTACGGCAGATTGAAGCGCTGAGGCCGAATAGCGCGGCTAGCCGCCTCGCTTGGTCCTTGGCGTGGCCTCTCAGGCTGCGATTGCTGCGTCGGTGAACCAGACCGTGAGGCTGCCGCGCTGGCACAGGGCGGCATCGTAGATTGCCGAGTTCGTCACCCTGTGCCGCTGCTTGGGGAGGTGGTGGCGATGAGCAGTGTTGACCTTGAACGGCACGATCAGGATCTCGAGGGAACATGGACAGGCAAGCTGGCGGATCCCTGCAACACTACCGATGAATGCACCGGTGCGCACGGTGGCGCCTGTCGACTTGGATCTTCCGCTTGCGCGTGTGTGGGAGATGATC
>CAXTGN010000859.1:817-2224 GCA_964243455.1 uncultured Acidobacteriaceae bacterium | reverse complement strand
GTAGCTGTCTGTACTCTCGCTGGGAACAAGGCGCAGCTGCATCAGCATGCTCGTGGCGTCGTCCACGAACACCAGCAAGGTGCAGGGCTCGGCACGATCCTCGAACCAACGATGCTCGCTGCCGTCGATCTGGACCAGCTCGCCGTACGACTCACGACGAAGCCTAGGCTGGTGAAAGGTCTTGCGCTGCTTGCGCGAGAGCCAGACACCGTCGGCCATCATCCAGCGCCGTAGCGTCTCCCGGCCCACGTGGATCGCGTGTCGCTCGGCCAGAGCTTAGGCTGCCAGCGTTGGCCCGAAGTCGGCGTAGCGGGTCTTGACCAGCTCGACGGCGAACGTCCGGATCCCTGGGTTATGGCTCCGGTTCGACTGGCGACCACGGGCCTTGTGCACCAGCCCAAGCCTGCCGTTCTCCTGGGAGCGAGCCAGCAGCCGGTAAGCCTGCCGCTCGCTGATGCCCAGCACGGAAGCCGCTGCAGCCACCGTACGCCTGCCTGACTGCACCTCGTTCAGCACTTCGACACGCCTAACTTCGCGCTCGCTCATCCTCGTCCACGCCATCCTTAGAACCTGACAGTTCTAATGGGCGGGGACCTGACAGTTCTAAGGTTCTGACGCACATTTGGTGAAACCGTGTGCTGCCCTTGCGGTTAGGTTTGGAACGATCCTCGATCAGGCTTGGTGGAGCACGCGAAGGCGCAGAAGATCGAAGCCCGCGCGGCCGTACATCTGCCGCTTAATGAGCTTGAGTCTGTGGACCTGCCCTTCGACTTGACCTTGACTCGATGGCAGTGTCAGGGCGGTTTTGGCCGCTTCCAGATCTCGTTCTAGCCTTGAGGCGAAGCCCGTCAGTGCGGTGTGTTTCGCGGCCGCGATCCACGGGACCAGAGCCGGCAGGTGCCGCTCCCGGACCATGCTGAAGAAGTCTTGCGCCAAGTGCGCGATTTTCTCGATCTCGGGTGAGGCTCGGTACACCTCTTCCAGGAAGCCATTCGCCGAGGGTGTGGCCTTCAGCATGAACCAGACGACCTGTCGTGGCGAGGCTCGAAGAGCCGGTCCTGGCGAGAGAGTGCCAGGGGGCCGCGCCTGCGAGTTGCGGCGCTATCGCAGCCAGTACCGGACGCTGTTTACCTGCCCTCGGAAGCCCTGCTTCCGTAGCTCGCGCCAGAGCGTTGCCGTGCTGCGGCAGCCCTCACCGAGACGTCTGTCCAGATAAGCGGCATAGTCATCCACGATAGACTGGCGCACACGGGGCTTGGCTTCTGGATAGGCCTCTGCGTTTCTGAACTTCCTCACGGTGCGATGATCCAGGTTGAGTTGCCGGCCGATCTCTGCGTTGGAGGCCCCTGTCTTGAGCAGTTTCCGGACCTGCTCCCAACGCTCAACTCGTCGTTGCCTGTTGGTTCT
>CAXTGN010000859.1:0-807 GCA_964243455.1 uncultured Acidobacteriaceae bacterium | reverse complement strand
CCATCTGCTCGCGCTGGCTCCAGGGAGGCAAGGGCGTGCGAACAGGCGTTGGGTCATCTATAGGACTGCCTCTTGCTGCCTGTGTAAACAAGCGGTGGTGCGGCGCAAGTGCATGGCGCAACGCCTCGCTCAGGTTGCGCAACAGATGCCACCGATCAGCTACCTGAACGGCTCGAGGAACCGCCCGGCGTGTGGCTTCGGCATAGATGCCACCGCGATCTCGGCTGGCGATCTCCGTGCCTGGATGCTGACCCAACCACCCGGCTACGGTCTCGGCTTCACGATCCGGCAGCAAGTCGATGACCTTGCGGTTCTCCAGATCGCACAGGATCGTGCCGTAACGATGGCCCTTCTTCCATGCCCAGTCGTCGATCCCAAGCACGCGTGGCGCTGTTACAGAGGCAGCAGCGGCTCGATGACGAACCTCTCGGAGCAGAGTCGATCTGCTGACCAGCAACCCGAGCCGGCGTGCCAGCCGTGCTCCGGCTCGCCCACCCAAGGCAAGCGTGAGCCAGTTCAGAGCTTCGCTCGATCGGCAACTGCGCCGTGCGTAGCGGGCCACCGTGCCAGGCAGGCGCTCCGTGAAGATCTTCCGCCGGCAACGATCACCGGCACAGAAGAACTTCCGCGTTTGGAGCAAGATCACCACCGGCAGACCCTCCCAGGGCAGATCCGCCAGCTTCCGTCGATAGCGACTATGCACTCGGCTACATGCTGTGCCACACGCCGGGCAGGTAGAGGAGCCGCGACAGGTTCGCAGTTCCATCTCGATCGCGCCATCCTTCGCGCGAAGACAGACCAGGGCCA
>CAXTGN010000858.1:0-2228 GCA_964243455.1 uncultured Acidobacteriaceae bacterium | reverse complement strand
TCAAAGTTCCATTTACAACCCCACCAACCTGATCGGTTCGCCCGTCACTCTGCTGGATAGCACGGACAACTTCTATGCGGGGCCGAACTTCCTGGCTCCCCAAGGCACCTACCAGTCCGATAAACAGTTGCGGTATGACGGAACCTGGACGAAAGGGAAACATTCCTTCAAGTTCGGCGCCAGCATGAACCGGCTGCTTGGTGGTGGCTTCGCCGCCTTCTATGGGCCTTCTCTTTACACTGCGTTCGGGCCCCCCAGCGCTTTGGCCAACTGCGGTGGCGTTGCCGGTGCAGCTCCTTGCCCGAGCGACCCAATTAACGGCTACTCCGCTGAGACATATGTGCTCGGAAACGGGAATGGCTTTTTCACCGAGAAGCCTGGTTTCGGGTTGAGCGGCGGAGGCTTACAGGACTGGCGCAGCGGTGCCTACGTTGCTGACTCTTGGAAGGTCTCCTCAAGCTTCACAGCCGTCGCAGGTCTTCGCTGGAGCATAGACACAGATCGCGCCAATCAAGATTTGGCAACTCCCCTCTGCTCGAGTGTTGATCCATCACTTCAGTTCGCGGGATGCACGGGAAATACCCCTTTATTCGATCAGTTTCAGGCTGGTCTCGGCGCAAAAACCCATCAGCCCTATACGAACTTTGGCCCGCAGGCGGGGTTTGTCTTCAGTCCTGCGGATCACAAGACCTCCATCCGTGGTGGGGTCGGTATCTTTTATGAAAGCGACATCTTCAACAACACGTCCAACGCTCGCAGTTCAGTGGTCAACGCGAACGGTAACTACTTCAACTACACTCAGGTTTGCGGCGGTACGAATACAGTCACAATTCCGGGAGTAGGCCCGGTCACGGCGGTAAATGGAGTCTCACTCGCCACCATCTGCGCCGAACCAATCGCTCAGTCAGCACCACAGATCAATGTCTTGAAGGCGCAATATCAGGCGGCTTCACAAACCGGCGGCCCAAATCCCGGGTACATCGGCGTTGGCGGCGGTCTGCACGCCGCTGGTATCTACGGTGCACCATACGTCACGCCGTACTCCATCCAGTTCAACGGCGGTATCCAGCGCGAGATCGCCAAGGGAACAGTTCTCAGCGTGGACTACGTTCATAACGCAACGATCAAGATTCCTTTGCTCATCGATGTCAACCACGTGGGTGCGGCGCGGTACCTCAACGTTGCCGCCGCACAGCAGGCAATCGCGGCGACCACAGCAGCAAAGAATTGCACCGGCGGCTACTCCTCCGCTGCCATAACCTGCGCCATCGCTGCGGGTGCCAGTATCGTCGACTTTGCTGGGAACGGACTTGATTCCAGTAACCAGTACAACGGAGGATACCCAATCTCCTACTCGGGACAGACCATTCCGGCGGCCTTCGGAGGCGCGAACCCGAACGTCGGATTGGGCCAGTTCGTTCTTCCAGTTGGACGGTCAGGCTATGACGCACTGCAGGTGGTTCTGCAGGAGCAGAAGGCGCACCCTCTGCCCGGTGTTCTGAACAGCAACCTTCAGGTGTCTTACTCCCTTTCGCGTATCGTCAACCCTATTGGCGGCAATGCACAGAATGTCTCGGGCGACCAGTTCTTCAACTCGACTCCGTGGGACTACGACAATCCGAATGAGTTTATGGGACGATCGAGTCTTGATCATACGAACGAGCTCAGCTTCGGCGAAAGCCTGGACGTGAAGTACGGCGTGCGAGTCAGTGTGATCGGACACTTCTACTCCGCACCTCCAACATCGCTGGTACTCGACGACCAGGGAAATAATGTCGCCGGAGAGATCTTCCGGACAGACGTGACGGGCGACGGGACGGTGGGCGATCTGGTTCCGGGAACACTGCCGGGCGACTACATGCATCGCATCAAGGGATCTGGTCTCAACAAACTGATCAACTCCTACAACGCCACCAACGCTGGCCAACCAACTCCGGCGGGGCAGGCACTCGTCTCGGCCGGTCTGTTGAGCTCCGCTCAACTGTTTGCATTGAATGGTGTGCAGCAGCAAATTGCGACGGCGCCGACAATGCCGATCAACAATCCTGCTCTCCGCACCTTTGACGTTAATGCTTCGTACCCCATCCGGCTCGGCAAGATCCGCGAAGGGCTTTCGATTGAACCTGCGGTCGCCATGTACAACGTAGCGAACATGAGCAACTTCACCCACTTTTCCGGTACCTTGGCGAATATCAACACCGCCGGTGGAGTGGTCGGGTCTACTGCCG
>CAXTGN010000857.1:1727-2228 GCA_964243455.1 uncultured Acidobacteriaceae bacterium | reverse complement strand
CTTCGCCATTCTTGGCAAGAACCTCTGCATCAGGAACATAGCCGAGTGGAGTTGTACGGTCATATCCGCCTCGAAGCTAGTCCACTTGAGCTATGTGAAGCGTTCGTAACTCAACTTCAGTCCGGGGAGATGGACGATTCCCGACGGCACGCCATGCGCTAGGACCTGCTCTGTAAAGACTGCAGTGCTGGCCCTATCAGAGAGGTCTGCATGCAATGGCAGCACGCGTCCGGCAAACTCCTCGGCGAGGCGTTCGAGCTTGCCTAAACCTCGAAATCCATGTGCCACAATTTCACAGTCCGTGTTCTCCAGGAGAGCGCGTAGAAGCGCCACCCCGATGTCTGACGAGGCACCCGTTACAAGAATCAGTTCCTTACTCATGGAATCCCACCCTTATCGTGCACTTGGAAACAAGCGAACGATCGGTCTTCCGGATCCGCCCCCGGATCTCGAACCGCTTGTAGGCCTCGTTCAAATACGAAACCTCACCCTCGACGTGTA
>CAXTGN010000857.1:0-1717 GCA_964243455.1 uncultured Acidobacteriaceae bacterium | reverse complement strand
GAGCCTCGCCTGGAAAACAAGGAGAATTGAAATCGATGTCGATGCCTTGTAGAAGAGCGAATTGTCCTGGCAGGTACATCCCTACAAGTCGGGAATAGAAGGCTGAACTCAGCATTCCAAACACAACGGAGTCAGAATAGCCCATTGCCTGCGCATAAGCCCGGTCAGTATGCAGAGGATTGAAATCTCCCGAGAGCGCGGCGAACTGCCCGATCATTTCTTGACTCAACACTGCATCGAAGCCGTGCTTCAAGCCGAGGAAGATATCCTCCCATCGGTACTGCTTCATCGAGCGTTCAGCTTTGTCACAATGAGATCGACCATTTCGCCAACATTCTTCAACTCCTGAAGATCTCCCAAGGCGAACTTGATCTTGAAGTGTTTCTCAATCGCCGTGATCAAATTGATGTGAGCTAGCGAATCCCAGTCTTCCACGTTCTGAGCGTTTGATTCGCGGGTTATGACGAGATCGGGCTGATCCAGGATGTCCTGGAAGATAGGTTGCAGCTGCTCCAGAACGTCGGTCACGCGGCACTCATTTCTTTGATCCTGATATGGGTGGTTTTCATCTTGTAATCCTGTACGGATAGCCTGTAGCTGACCGCTCCGTCGGGGGAGACGCTTTTCTGCTGAAATCCAAGATCTTCATAGAACATAGCCACCATGCCGTTCTTCTTCGTTGGGAGGTACACGCCGACGATCGTCGCGATGCCGGCATTGCGGGCTTCGCTCACCAGAATATCCAGCATAGCCAACTCCATCTCGCGCTTCAACACCCGGCAGCTCATTAGCCAAAGGTCGAGGTGCAGTTCGCGGTCTTCCCTCCGGCCAAGCACCACAGATACCAACCCGTTATCCCCAAAGCGGTCCATCAAACGCCCATACAGGCCGAGATGATTGGGATCCTTCGCAACGGCTTGCATCTCAGCGAGCGTATAACGCCGGGTTGTGAGATTAAACTGATTCGTCTTGTTTGTAAGTTGTGTGATGCGGTCCAGGAAAACATGCTGGAAGCGGGCGATTTCGGCCGTCATCTCCAACGAGTCCAGGTAAGCGCCATAATCGGCGAAGGTAGCCGCGGCAGCACTGCGCTGGGCATTTCCGGCATACTGGGCCGCTCGTGAGAGATCATCGGCAGAAAGTGAAACTGACTCAAAGTAGCGTCCCGCCTGCACAATGGCGATGTAATTAGCGGGGTCTGAGCCCAGTTCAGGAACAGCGATATCAGGAACCTGGGCTGCAACAATCGCGCGTTCTGCGGGGTTGTCATCTACGAAGACAAAGGAATGCGTACCTAAGTTCAGCTCCTCTGCCAGACTGAGGATGTTTTCATGCTTAGGCTTCCAGTTTGCGCGGAACGCAGAGAAGTGCTCGAACCGGAGAACCGAGTCAGGATGCGAAAACGCGGAGCGCGCCACCACCTCATCGTTTTTGGAGCAGACGGCCAGCAGCACACCTCGCTCTCGCAACGCCAGGCAGTACTCCTGGAAGGCGGTGAACGCCTCGGCTAACGGCGTCTCACGACCGATCTGAATCCGGTCTACCCCATCATCGCCGATGACCCCACCCCATAACGTGTTATCGAGATCGAGAACCAACACCTTCCGAGACCGCCCGTATAAGGCGTTCACCAGCGAAGTCAACGCACGGGCGAGGAGAGCATGTGCCTCCACCGTGAGCAGCAGCTTGTAGCTGAACCAACGCTCAGCGTCGAACC
>CAXTGN010000856.1:0-2230 GCA_964243455.1 uncultured Acidobacteriaceae bacterium | reverse complement strand
TGGCAAGTGCGACTTCCAGGAGTGAGTAGGCAAAGATCTGTGCGTGTAGTAGGGGTCTATCGGTTCCATCAACGCGAAGATGTATGTCTGGTTGGCGCGCAGTCAGCCACTTGTGCTCTACCTCGGAGAGGTTGGCGAGAACCGTTAGGTCGTCGACTGAGATGTCCATCGTTGGATCGAGCACCTGTTCCCCAGTCATAAAGCTTCTTGGCACCCATCCCCAGACCATCACGAATCTGAGGATTCTCTGCCACCTCTGAAAGTCACTCCAAGACAGAGTAGGGCTTAGATCAACTCTGTCCTGACCGCGTGGTGTTTGGAAGAAATCAGCAATCGTGTTGAAGAACTCGAACGCCTCAGCCGGGTTTCGCACGCGAAGCATGTGGTCTCGGGTTGCTACGGGGTCGGGCTCGTATGCCTGGCTCGGGTGCACGCCCTCGGCATAGCCAAAGCGGAAGATGTCCTCTCCGTTCTCTTTCCCTAAAAACACCGCGACGGGCAGGGGTGAGTGCCAAACCGATATGGGCATAGCCGGAAGTATTCGCCTGCGTGGCTCCGCCTCGACAATCTCCAGCTTCCGTACCTCCTTGTGTGACGTCATTGCGATCCTCAGAACGAAGTGTCGTGTACACTGCGATCATAGAAGTTGGTTGCTGTTTGGCGGAAGCTGTTTCTAGGAGGGTGGGAGATGCAGGAAGGTGACTTGTTGACGGGAGAGGAAGCGGCAACTCTGCTGCGTGTCTCCGTCTGGACCATAAGGGCTTGGTTGTCGCAGGGCCGCCTACCGCGTGTGAAGGTCGGTCGGCTCACCAGGGTGCGGCGGACTGACCTTGAAGCATTCCTCAAGGATGAGAACTCATGTTCGGACAGAGGCGGAGAATGACGGCGCTGGAAACTGGGGCGTCGCGTGCGACCGGGAAGGGGTATGTGATCCGACCAGGCTGGCAAGCTAAACGCCAGGCGATTCGGAAGGAGCTATGGCGCCTAGCTGAGCGTCGGCTAGCGACGGTCAGTGACGGACTGATCGCGGTTATTGCTGATGGCCTGATGGCGTTTGAGCTCGTTGATATTCGTGGTGCGTGTCAGAGTCTCAGCTTTCGACACCGGCGATGGGAGCCGGCGTTTCCCGATCACGGGACAATCGTGCGCGCGGTGCAAGAGGCGGCTTGTCGTCTCCGTCCAGAGGTGGTGCTGCGGAGCTGCGATATGGATGAGTACCGGAGGCAAATCCATGCTCATCCAGAGCGCTTTGTGCCGTTCGGTCGAGATCCTGAATTCCTGGCGCTCTTGGAGCGTCATGGAGTGACGTTGCCGGCGAGAAAAAACAGCCGAGCGGTAGCGTAGGGCGGTGGAGAGCAAGCCACAAAAAGGTGAAAGGGCCGCTGGCGGGCGGCCCTTTCGAGGTACTGATGTCTACAGAAACAATAACACTTCTCTTGGTTGAGGTGTGCGCGTGAGTAATAAGCTCATGGATCTTGTGGCGGGCCTAACTGACGTTGGCGGCAATAGCCGGCGGTCGGTGCTGATGATGCTTGCTTATCACGCTAACCAGCAGACGCTTGCGTGCTTCCCAGGCGTGGAACTTATCGCAGATGAGACAGAGCTTGGTGTGCGCACCGTCAAGGAAGCGCTCAAGTGTCTGGAGGCTGACGGCTGGATAGCTGCAGACCGGAAGGTCGATAGGCGCAGCGGGAAATGTAACGGGTACGCGTTCGACGAGGATAAGCTCCGGCGGGCTCAACGGAGCTACATAAGTGCAGCAGATGCACCTTTAGAAGGTGCAAAGGACGCACTTTTAGAAAGTGCAGCAGATGCACCTTTGCATTCCATAAGTGCAGATGACGACACGGCAAAAGTGCAAATGGCGACGTCCATAAGTGCAAACGGCTTCCCTAATAGGAAGAACAGTAAGGAACAGAATAGGGAACAAGAACAGAGTGTCAGCGGTCACGCTGCGGTGAGTGATCGGAGCGAAAAGCCGCGTTCAGGGCGTAGCGGCAAGAAGCGCGGCGAGTCGTTTGTACTTCCTGCCTGGATTGACGCTGTTGCTTGGGAGGCGTTTGAGGAAATGCGCGCAGGCACAAAGTCGCCGCTTACGGACTATGGGAGAGGGGTACTGATTGGCAAGCTGGAGAAGTACGCGAAGGCTGGGCACCAACCAAAAACCGTAATCGACCTCGCCGTGTCCAACGGGTGGCGGGGCTTCTGGGAACCAAAAAGGGAGAACGCG
>CAXTGN010000855.1:1906-2231 GCA_964243455.1 uncultured Acidobacteriaceae bacterium | reverse complement strand
GGACCTGAAGGTGGCAGCGGAGCTGGTCGTGGCTGTCGTAGTGGAAGCGCTTGACCGTCGCCTCCTTGATGGTCCCGTTCATCCGCTCGACCTGCCCATTCGTCGATGGGTGTCCGGGCTTGGTCAGGCGATGGTCGATATGGTTCTGCGCGCTGGCGAACACGAAGGCACACGCGCGGAACAGCTTGCCACGGTCGATCGCCTCACGAATGTCAGCCGCGGCTGAGCGTATGTTGCCCGGAGTGGTGAAGTGGATGCCGTTGTCGGTCAGCACCGTGTGGATCTTGTAGGGCACGGCCTGTGTCAGAACACGGAGGAAGTCACC
>CAXTGN010000855.1:0-1896 GCA_964243455.1 uncultured Acidobacteriaceae bacterium | reverse complement strand
ACGAAGGCGAACTTGGAAGTTCTTTCGATGGTGACGATGAGATAGAGCCGTCCTTACTCGGTGCGGACCTCGGCGATGTCGATATGGAGGTAGCCTAGCGGGTAGACCTTGAACTTCTGCCTGACCGGCTTGTCGACCTCGAGCAAGCGAGAAATGTCCTGGCGTTGCAGCCAGCGATGCAATGAGGAGCGTGTCAGGTGCGGGATGGTCGCCTGCAGTCGCCCAGCGGCAGCAGCGTATGACGGCGGAAGCCGACGATGATCGCCTCGTCCTCCAGGGGGAGCACGGTGGATTTCGGATCGTTCGGGCCGGTCGGCAGGTCTGCGACGGAAGTGCGCCGCTTCCACTTGGTGACAGTCTTCTGGTTGATGCCGTAGCGCTGAGCGACTTCCTTCAGGCTTTCTTGACTATGCTGTATCGCTTGACGGACTGCCGCTGTCGTCGTGGCGTTTCCACGGAGAACCTGGCTCACAGTGCCTTCTTCCACTTTTGTGAGAAGACTGCACCATCAAAACTTGCGATCAAACATCTAGGCTGAATGAATGGTGCGCAGTCACCACGCGATACGAGAAGACCGCCTATTCCTTTATGGGCATCCTCTGCCTTGCTGCTACGTGCGAGTGGATCAAGGGCTCCTTCTCGCCTCATCAAAGAACGCAGCAGGCGTAAGCATGCAGAAGCGATTTCGTCGTGCAGCAACATTTTGATCGGAGGAACTTCCGCTACATTGTCTTCGATCTTGACAGTATATAGTTCGGACGATTGTAAGCAATCTTGAAGCCCAACCTCTCGACGTTACGGTATGACGCGAAAACGTCTCCGTAACCTGGAGCCGGGCGAAGAGCACCGACGTTGAACGTCCGTACACCCGCCTTTCTACCGTCTTCTAGACGGCGCGCGAGCAACGCCGTCTGAGCGCCTCGGTTCCTATAGGCAGGCCTTACGGCGGCGATGAATAACCAGCCCCATCCACCATCGATAAACAGCGCCGCAGCTCCAACGGCAAGCGATCCTGCGTAAGCAAGGTAGGCTGTCAGACCGGGTTGGCCAACGGCGAAGGCAGCCAGCCATGGCGCAGCGGCAGGAGCTTCGAGCCCTTCCGATAAAACCTGACCAAACTCCGTTGCATTTTCAGGCCCGACCGGACGGACGTCGATGTCTGGCGACTGCGACAACTCGGGCACATCGACCACATCCATATGGAATATGGCGATGTCTAGGGGGAAGCGCTGAAATCCATTGGCGAGCAGCATGTCGCCAACGCCGCTATCGCTTCCTTTACTTGGGACCATCAACAATGATTGCTTGTAGCAGGCATGTTCCAGCCAGTTGGCTGCTGCTTCGATAGATGCGGAGGAGACATCACCGTCGATGCCGAAAGAGAATACTTTGTTGAACTGCGCGCCAGGAACACCCAAAGCTCCCTGATACAGGGTTGATCCAGTCTCTTCACATCGGATACCGAGCGAATATATCAAACCAGGTTGCGCAGCATTGGACAGGAGACGCCATGCTTTACGTTGCACAGCCTCCGACCTTACGATCATGGACTGTGCAGCAGGTAGAGGATCTTCTATAAAGATCTCCTCTATTCAGGAACAAAAAGGATGATGATCACGTAGCGCACGATCAACCCCTGGCTCCAAACCGCATACGAGTGATATAATAGCGCGGGCGTTCTCTAGCAGAGAGTGATTAGCATGGAGGCGAAATCAGAGCCTAACAGGCCGTGACCCTACCCATACCTTCCTGTAACCGCTGGACGGCCTAGTGAACTTGAACGGATGCCTTAACTAGCCCCGCCCCCAGTCCCGCAGGTCCGTCACGAACAGCTCGGGCACCTCCATCGCCGCGAAGTGGCCGCCCCGCTCCATCTCTACCCATCGCGACACCGCG
>CAXTGN010000854.1:0-2231 GCA_964243455.1 uncultured Acidobacteriaceae bacterium | reverse complement strand
ACCTTATCCTTCGTTCCCGTCCCGGTGATGCGACGGGCTTTCTTCGCAAGGTGCATGTTGCGGGCTTTGCCACCGATGAACGTCTCGTGGGCTTCCACTTCGCCAGTAAGCATGTTCTCGAAAGAGCCCTCGTGCAAAGCGAAGCGAATCCGGTGAGCCATGTGCCAAGCCGACTTTTGCGTGATGCCCAGATCGCGGGCAATCTCACAGGAGCTAATTCCGTTCTTGCAGTTAACGATCAGCCACATGGCAGGGAGCCACTTATCAAGGCCCAAAGCGGAGTCCTCAAAGATCGTTCCCACCTTGAGTGAGAACTTCGCCTTGGGATGCTTCGCGTAGCACTTATACAATTTCGCCGCTGCAAGGTAGGTCACCTTGTCAATTCCACAATGCGGGCAACGCACCTTACCGTCTTTCCACCGCAGAGCGATCAGGAAGTTACGGCAGTTCTCATAGTCCGCGAAGTAGATGATGGCTTCTTGTAGTGTGCGAGGGGCTTGCATGACTCAAGTATCGGTCTAAGGCCGTGGTCAGTCAAGTAAATAATCGCCCAAAACTAGGTCTCCTGTGTGGTTGAGCGCAAGAGACTCTAGCCTGTCAGACAGGCTACTAACCAAGCTCCGCGCATAAGAGGGCGACTGATAACTGCACGTCGGCATTTCGATGTTCCTCGCCCAGGGCGATCCTTCTATGACGGGCTTGCAGCTTCACGATCGTTTAGGAGACACGGGCTGGGACGGAGTTTCAAGGCGTAGCCGTCTGGGACGT
Organism: uncultured Acidobacteriaceae bacterium; assembly: GCA_964243455.1. Lineage (GTDB taxonomy): Bacteria > Acidobacteriota > Terriglobia > Terriglobales > Acidobacteriaceae > Granulicella. The sequence continues at coordinate 1,463 of CAXTGN010000854.1, read as the reverse complement.
GCTCAACTTGCAAAGTTCGTAATCCTTGATTTCGCGATCTACCAGGAAGATCGGGTATATGTTGCTGTGCTTTGACGGTTTTAATCTTGTCCCATGGAGACGAACATGCTCTCCAGCTGTGATGTGGGCCGTATTCCCAGATAAGAGATAGGTTTTGGCACCAGTCTTAGCTTGGAGCTGCATGCTACCCGGACAGTCACTAACGCAGCCGTTGATGGTGTGATGTGCATGATGCACTTCAACAGCGACAACGGTGGCAATGACCGCTCCGGCCGCAACGGCTGCGCTCATCCCAGTCCGAGGCTTTTTCTAGAAGTTCAAACGAAAACGTAGTCCCAACGATGCTGGCCAGACCTGCCAGTTCGTAGGAAGCGGCAGAAAGCTGAAGCGTCTTGTGGCGAACCTGAGCCTGGAGAAGCTGGTGTTGAAGGACATCGCGGAGGGAAACTTCTAAGCCCTGAACGGCGTCGTTGTGCGGTCAGCCATGCGCGGCAGGCGCATGGGCTGAGCGAGCGGCGTGCGTGCCTGGTGGTGAAGCAGCCACGAGGCGCTCAACGCTACCGGCCGACACAGCGGGACGATGAAGATACGCTCACCCACGCGATCGTGACTCTGGCCGGCCGGTATGGACGTTACGGGTACCGGCGGATCACAGCCCTTCTCAGACGAGCAGGCTGGCAGGTCGGCAACGACCGGGTGGAGCGAATCTGGCGTCGTGAGGGGCTGAAGGTTCCAAAGAAGCAGAAGCCGAGAGGCCGGTTGTGGCTCAACGACGGGTCATGCATACGGCTGCGCCCGGAGCACACCAACCATGTCTGGAGCTACGACTTCGTGAGCGCGAAGACCCATGATGGGAGGACGGTGAGGATGTTGAACCTGATCGACGAGCACACCCGGGAAAGTCTGCTGGTGCGTCCGGAGCGGCGCTGGTCAAGCGCCAAAGTGATCGAGGCGTTGGCCGATGTGATGGTGCTGAAGGGCGTTCCAGAGCACATCCGATCGGACATCGGTCCTGAGTTCGTGGCTCGGGATCTTCGCAAGTGGCTGGCGAATACGGGAGCAAAGACGCTTTATATCGAACCCCGGCAGCCCTTGGGAGAACGGCTTCTGCGAGAGCTTCAACTCCAAGCTGCCGGACGAGTTCCTCAATGGCGAGATCTTCTACTCGCTGCCAGAGCACATCCGATCGGACATCGGTCCTGAGTTCGTGGCTCGGGATCTTCGCAAGTGGCTGGCGAATACGGGAGCAAAGACGCTTTATATCGAACCCCGGCAGCCCTTGGGAGAACGCCTTCTGCGAGAGCTTCAACTCCAAGCTGCGGGACGAGTTCCTCAATGGCGAGATCTTCTACTCGCTGAAGGAGGTGCAGGTGCTGGCCGAACGCTGGCGGGTTCACTTCAACACCATCCGGCCACACTCTTCGCTCGGCTACCGCTCGCCAGCGCCAGAGACGTGGCACCAC
>CAXTGN010000853.1:0-2235 GCA_964243455.1 uncultured Acidobacteriaceae bacterium | reverse complement strand
ACAGCAATGTTCCGCTACAAGGCCGTTATCGGCAGCGGCCTGCGCGCCCGGATGCTTCCTGCCTAGAAGACCGAGGCCAAGGTTGCCTGCTCGGTGCTGAACCGGCTGACCGGCTTCGGCATGCCGATATTCCAGCGCATCCGTTGAAAACGCCTTGGGATGGAGCTCAAGGTCCACGATCTGAATTGTGCACCAAGGTCAGGCGCAACGCTTCCTTTCGGCCCACGACGGGATCAACAACTTCTTCCACCTCCGCCGCCACCAAGTTCCAGCCGTCCAGTATCGAGTCGCCCGGACCCAGCCCTTTCAGGTTTGGGCCGAGGTCACCGGCGTCGCCGCCGGGGCGTAACCACGGGCACGCTGTCCTTGCCGTGCGCCATCGCGACCTCAATCCAACAAGTTGACGGTGCATCACTCTTGATACCCGCCACCGGCACCACTCGGATCACCACCTTGGAATCAGACAAAAGCCTTCCTGGATTTCAGGTCACGGGCGCTCACCTAAGGTTACCTTGCGATCAGGTCGACGTAGAGGTTCTCCAGCCCTTCATCGGCGACCTCCCGGGTGATGACGGGCGGGAGGGCAAAGCAGGCGCACAGTTGGAACGCCTGCTCGCACAGGAACCGCGGTTGGAAGTAGGCCAGATCGTGACGGCCTTCCTGCAGCCGTCGCACGATGTGGTCCAACGTCTCGCCTTCGATCGTAAGGCTCCGCTGTTTCGCGGCAGTGAGGAAAACCCGGCGGTACTCCTCGACGCTCGGGCCAGCAACCTCGACCTTGTAGGGAATGCGGCGAAGAAAGGCAGGATCAATCAGGTCCGAAGGGTCAAGATTGGTCGAGAAGATGACCAGCTCGTCGAAGGGGATCTGGAAGCTCATGCCGGAGTTGAGCTTGAGGTAGTCGACGCGGCTCTCCATCGGCACGATCCAACGGTTGAGCAGCTCGACCGGGCTGACCTTCTGGCGGCCAAAGTCGTCGATCAGCAGAACGCCGTTCAGCGCTTTCATGTGGAGTGGCGCTTCGTAAAACTTGGTGCTCGCGTCGAAGCCGAGGTCAAGCATCTCGAGCGTGAGCTCTCCGCCCGCCATCGCGACCGGGCGCCGGCACGCCTGCCAGCGGGCGTCAAAGCTTTCCAGCAGCAGGCTTTCCCCACTCGACAGCGCAGCCGCATACATTCCCTCGCCGTAGGGCTTGTGCAACGTGTCGTCGAATACCTTGATGACCTGGCCACTCACCTCGACCGCGTACGGGACATAGACGACATGCCGGAACATGTCCGCGATCCTGCTGCCGACACTGGTCTTCCCGTTGCCGGGCGGGCCATACAGGAGGACGGTGCGTCCTGCACGGATCGCAGGCAGCAGCTTGCGCACGAAGTTGGTTGGCATGCTCAGGCCGGCGAAGCCCCTGAGCATGGCATCCTCCACCAGACTCTCGTTAGCAATGGCCTGCTTGCTAACCTGCGCCTGGAACGCCGGCAGCGAAACCGGCGCGGGTCCAAGATACTGCGATTGGGCCAGGGCTTCCGCCGCGGCGACCCGGCCCAGGTCGGTCAGCGAGTGGCGCGCGTAGCTGACGAGCCCTCGCTGCACTGAGCCGAGCGCCTGCACCAGGCGCTGGGTCGTGGCTTCGGCAAGCAGCTCCTGCAGCACCGCTTGAGGAAGCTTCATGCGGGCACTGAGTTCAGGCAGTGTTTCGCAGCCTCCAATGCGTATGAACTTCAGCATCAGGCCGAGCAAGGCGCTGCGGCTGAGGCCTGTGGCATCAACCGTGAAAGGCACGGCGGGGGTTTCGCGCAGAACAGCTTGAAGTTGCTCAGGCGACAGCAGGCCCAAGGCGACGACGCTTTCTCCCAGCGGACCGCCCTGCCTGCGCTGCCGATCCAGGGCAGCCTCCAGGCCTTCCATGGCAACCAGCCCACGCATTAGCAGGACGTCGCCCAAACGCAGCGGCTTATTCGCCGTCATGCGCTTGCGGTCCTATGCAATTGGATCGCCTGTCGCTGTGGCGCTGCCAGAGAACTTGGCCCGTAGCGTATTTCTTGCTGCATGATGGTCGACCATATATCAAATCATCGGTTTAAGTACCCAGGGAAAAATGGCCGTCCCATTGTGCGGCGGCCCTTCCACCCTGGCGAGCTACGTCAGAACCTGGGTGACGACAGTTTGAGAGAGGCGGCGTATCGAGCCGTGTTGCATGTGTGGACATCGGGTAATCGCGGCGGGGGCATAGGT
>CAXTGN010000852.1:0-2239 GCA_964243455.1 uncultured Acidobacteriaceae bacterium | reverse complement strand
CAAGCGAATTCCTAAATCTGTGGCATGCAAGAAGTTTAGATGCCGATTCGTGACGGACCACAATGGGGCAGGATCCTGGAACCGAACACATTGGGTGGATTGCGCGGCACGTGCACTTGCGGTATGCGAATGGCAGTCTTGCTCACCTCGGAAGTCTGTCTTGTCCCCTTGGGGGCTACTCGCGCCACAGTTTCCGAAGAACTAAATCTCAATAGAACCCTTTTCGAACAGGGGCACGAGTTTCGCGGCGGGCTCCTTTGAAAGGATGGGCCAGCTACAGCCTATTCGTTGGCTTATTCACGCCGGCGTTGCTGGCGGTTACCATTGCGACGAATACTACAGGGCTGATTATCGTTGTAGGGGCCTTGGCCTTCAGCTGGGTGTCTGCGACCGCATTCCGTCTTCGAGCAGACCTACGCTAGTCACGTGTACCACCAAGGCTCTGGCGGGCGCGAAGGCACCCGTCCAGAAGATGACCAAGACGCAGGTCATCCAGCTCATGTCCGAACAAATGGAGGTAGCACCGAAGCAGGTGGCGGCTTTTTCGACACACCGATCGAGATGGCGACATTCCAGACCCGGCAGAATGGCGAGTTCACGATTCCGGGTCTAGGCAAACTGTTGAAGGCACAGCGCGCAGCCAGGATTGGGCGTAACCCGGCTACGGCGAAGCGGTTAAGATCGCAGCCAAGACAACGGTGAAGTTTCGACTCGCGAAGTCCGCCAAGGATGCCTTGGTCCCACCCAAAGCGTAGACGTAATATCGGCCGTAGCTATTCATTGCAAATGGTTTATGTGCGATAGGGAACATTCTGACACTTTTGCACTGATTATGGTGCAAAATATGGCATCCTCGCCCCACGAACAGCGCAAGGAAATGACGGGCAAGCCCTTGGAAATCCCTTTGGATTCCACACATTCCCTATGCTTCGGCGCCGGGGGGCTACTGTTCCACGCCACCAAGCGCCCTCACCTGAGCTTCCGTGAGACTCAGGGTGATGGTGCCCTGTCCCCACGCTCGCAAGGTGCGCTCCAGCTCCGCCATGATCTCATCTGCGGCACCGGCCCGGCGGGCGAGCTCGAAGAGCTTCTCTTTGTCTCGGAAGGTGAGCTTGCGGGCTAACGGCTTTTGGTCGGGAAGCAAAGCAAAACTCACATGCCACCAGTCCTTGTATCGGCCAAAGTGCATGTATGCGTCGCGCTTCGGGGAGCACGCCACGCACTTCCGCTCGCCGCGATGCCAAGGCGGCGTGTCGATCGCACGGCCGCACATATAGCAGCGTTTGCCCGCCTCGATTTGTTTAACCGAGCTCGCTCTGGGGCCGCCCATGGGAGGTTCAGTTTAGGCGAAGAAAAGGAGAACATATCCAGATCGGCGACTGCTACGCTCATTTCATGCAGAAGTCAGCTCACCCGATGAATGACATTGAAGCGATTGCATCGGAACGCAAAGGCCTAGCGCGCGAGGTGCTGCGTCTGGAGCGGGCTGTCATCGACTTCGGCAACGAAGATCTACGATCAGCGTACGAAAGCACACATTCATTGCTGCATTATGAGTTGCTCTTGTTCTCAGCTGTTAGCACCAGAGAAGCCCTCCGAAGAGGGCCATCTGATCAGCTATAGCGCTCTGTGTCGTCGGGTACAGGTTCGGCGCGTGGTAGGGTGTCGTGCAGTAGAGAAGCTGAGAACACGGCGCACTTGCCATCGTAGAACTCGATGAAGACGCTGTTCGCCATCCTCTCCGCCGCAAGAATGCGGGGTTCGGTTTGGTCGTCCATGAAATTTCATGATCGCGGAAGGTCAATCCGTTGTCTGTCCGGTACAGAACAGATTCGTGGCACTCTCAGGCCCTTAGACCGGTAACAAGCAGCTATTCCGATAGAGGCTTGAATTGCAACGTATGGGTTCGCACACCCGCGTCAGTTTGCACTCCACAGCCGATAAATTCCATGTCGGTTGTCGTCCCCAGAAATCTCGCGCGAACCCTCTGCCCGACTTCTGGCATGGAAGTGTTGCTCCCAATCGAAGCAGGACCGGGCTATCGGCCGTAGCTTGCCGCGGAACTTTTCAGGATCTGCTGAATTAGGATGTCTGTCTTTTGGAGCGAGGTAGCCTAGTCTAAGTGACCACGCCTTTCAATGCCGCCTAAGGCTGGTGAACCCAGGCATTCATTCTATTTGCCCTTTACTTCATTTTGGCAAACACACTCTGGACAACGAAGGCGATAGGATTGGTCAAA
>CAXTGN010000851.1:0-2250 GCA_964243455.1 uncultured Acidobacteriaceae bacterium | reverse complement strand
CACGTCCTCCGGTTTCACCTGCATCAAACGCCTCATGGTCTCCGTGAAGACTGCGAAGCTTCCCTCAGTGTTCATGGTGACTTCGCTGGCGGCCCTCTTAGTGGGGTCTTCCCACTTCTTCACTAGGTGAGCCATGCAGTAAACCTCGCTTTATCTTTCCCGCTCAGGCGCTGCGACTTCTGGACGGCCTCATAAATCTTGGCTTTACAATCCGTCGTGGTCGGTTCCACAGACAGTTGAGCGTTAGCATGAAAGCCCTCGATGCGTGAGTGAAGGATTGCGAAAAAGTTCTCTGTCTGCAAAGCGGTCTCTTTCGGCAAGCAGGCGATTTCTGCTGGGGCAAACCAAGCCCATCCATCAGAGTGGTACGGACTGGATTTGAACTTCCAGCCTTTCGAAGTGACCTTCATGCACATGGCCTTTTTCTCTTCGTGCGCGATGATGACGAACCACTTCGGCGAGATGTCCATAGTTCCCGTGAACTGAAAGGGAAGGCGGATTACCGAGAATGCGGGGATTTTCGATGCGTCAAACGGCATCAAGAGCCCGTCGCATCTCGTAGTCCTCTAGCATCTCCTCTTCGGTACCAGCGATCGCTTCAGAATCGTTAATGAACAGCTCTTCAAAGGACATTAAAGGGTTTCGACTTGAACCACGTTGCTCCCATGCATTTACGTATGCTGGCATGGCATGAGTCAGCGCGTACAACTCATCGAAGTTCTTGCTGCCATGAGCCGCTATCACCTCGTTGAGTGCTTGGATCTCAGATGCAGACAGAAAGTATGGAAAATTTATGTCCCGCACCATTTCGAACCGGGGGTGCTGGTAGTGGCGGTTGATGGCCAAGTGTTCATCGAGGGCGTCTACGCGAGCGTTTCGATAGCCAGCAACAAAGCCTTTCAGCACATCGTAGACTTCGGATGGAACCGGACCGTAGTCCATCGCACGTAAGCTGTCACCCGTGATCGGGCGACCAAAACGCACCAAGTGAAGCTTGTCACTCAGGAAGATCAGCTTGCAGAGCTTGTACGTCGTCAGATCAGCGATTCGCTTAGACGCTATGTAGACCATAGCAGCGAGAGCGCGGTCAAAATCAAACCCGAATTGGACGCTCATGACGGCTTCTCCCTCCGCTTATACACGTAACGTAGCCGCATTAAAACCTTGGTTCCTTGTCGCCTAAAGGCGAAAGAATGGCGAACATCAACCCTTGCTAATTGTATCGGGTTTTGGCCCACGTTTGCACAAAAACATTGTGCAATTGTGGGAAACAGGACAAATACCTATTGACTCAGCTACTCAGCAGGTGTAATGCGAGGGGTTGATAATTGCGATGCCACTGCGGTTCACTGATATTGTGTCACCATGCGATACAGCCGGGATGGGAAGTGGACCCCAGTGCCTTTCTCGGAGAGGGTCCAGAGGGCTGGCTGGGGCTTGCTGTTCCCACCGCTGTTTTCGGGACTCTGCATTGCGTTCGGCATCGGCTGTTACAAGCTTCTGTTTTTCGTTTTTCCCCATCTACAGGGCAAGCCACATCCAGAGTTCGAACCGTGGGGAACAATCATCTGTTCGCTGTTGGTTTTGTGGAACGTGCTTGTGCAGGAATCCGCGATTATCAACCGTGACTACGCCGACCTCGACGAGATGGTCATGTACAGACTGAAAGCTCTAGAGTCTTGTCACACGACAGATTGGTGAGCCAAGTATGTCGTTGCCCACCTAAGAGCCTCAGAGCTACCGCAGCGCCTTCTCCAGAATGAGCCACGCCAGGGCCACGCTTTCGCCTACGACGTGATTGAGCCGGGAAGTGGGCTCTGAGATGTTCTCCTCCCGCGTGAGCCTCACAGCCGCAATCACAGCCGCCGCGATCACCACCGTAGCCACAAACTTCTCCCGGATGCGCTTCTGCTCTGCCCGTGCCTCTGCCCTGTGCATGACTCCCATGCGGACATTCTAGGGTGAAGGAAAGGCGAAAGTATCCACAGGCTGTTGCCTATGAGGCAGACTTCGGCGTTCCGAAGAGGCGAGCCTAAGAGATGGAGCTTAGCTATGCCTACCGAAGAACCCGTGCGCATCCTGCAAGCGGACATCGTTGACGCCTCTTCCGAGCTGATCGTCTACTTCTCAGACAGCACGGTTACGATCTTCCACGTATCAGACTTGCTCGCTTTCGCTCCAAACCGGAAGAAGGTAGAGGACCCAACACCCGGTCAGTAGGCCCTTGTCTCCGGCCTAAGAGCCTGAGAG
>CAXTGN010000850.1:1885-2254 GCA_964243455.1 uncultured Acidobacteriaceae bacterium | reverse complement strand
AGGAATGTAGCGCCTTGCGTATGCTGGATGTTCCGGTACTCCGCGCAGCGAGCGTTTCATGGCACTCGAACGATATAGATGGTCAGCGCTGACCAAGCAGCAGGTCGGTGCTTATGTCGAATACTTCGTCAAGATGGAGCTGACGATGTTCGGATTTCACGTGTATGGAACCGAGGTGGACGATCGAGGAGTGGATTTCGTAGCTCAGTTCGGTGATGGGCCGTTTTTGAAATTCCAGGTGAAGTCAGTTCGCAACACCGGATATGTCTTCATGGAGAAGAGCAAGTTTTCTCTCCATGAGCACCGCTTCCTAGCCTTCGGCTTGCTTGTGGATGAAAAGGCTCCAAACCTTTTCCTCATACCTTCGCT
>CAXTGN010000850.1:0-1875 GCA_964243455.1 uncultured Acidobacteriaceae bacterium | reverse complement strand
AAGGGCTCCAAAGTGCTCCGGAATGGGGTATGAACATCTCGAAGAAGAACATGGGGCTTCTAGAGGCTTACGCCTTCGAGAGAACCGCTGAGGCCATAATCCGTGTGTCCCGTGAGCAGGCCCACGCAGATTGAAACACCGGCAAATCCTCAAGCGTTCTCCGCGGCGATCCGCTTGGCCTCCGCAAGATCGATCTTCGCAGCGTGGCCGTGCTGCCCCAAGAGGTACAGCAGTTCGCCACCGCTTAGAAGCGTGAGGGGTTTACCCTTCGCGAACGCGTATGCATCCGGTCCAAAGTCGGAGGTTGTGACCAGGATGCCCTTATTGGCACCTTCATTGTGAACAGTTCCGTACAGATCTCGAACTGCCCCGACGCCCACGGTATTTGTATAGCGCTTTGCCTGGATGACGACCTTGCCACCGCGGATAGGGTCCGGATCAAAGGCGACGGCATCCACACCACCATCGCGGCTCGCTTGAGTGATCTTCACCTCTCCGCCTCCTTTACTGAACTCCTTCTCAAAGACCTCTCTGATGAGGTTTTCAAAGTCGAGCCAGTCCATAGCGGCAAGGTTTGTCCGATGATCAATGGCGTCGACCACGGCATACCCCTCGACGAAGCGCTTGTCCTCTTTGCTTATCGAGACGAGGGGCTTCACCGGGCTTAACTCAATGAGTTTGCTTGCAGAGACCCCCTTCAACTTCTTAAAGCATGCTTTTGGCTCAACCTGGGCCAAATTGATCGCGAGGAACTCATCCTTGCCTGCTTCAAGGCTCATGACGCAGGCGTGAACGTCTGAACCGGTCGAACGGTCGATGGAGCGAACCCAGCCGTTGAACACGATGGAGCGAACCGCATCAATTGAATCAGCGGTAAAAAGCTCCCAAAGGGTTCTCAAACAGACTTGGTAGATCACCTCATCGTAGGTCTTCTTCAGCCACGCATCCGAGGCAGGAATCTCCTGGAAGCAGGCGCGTGCGGCCACGTACTTAACCTCTTTCAGAGCGGGTAGGGCAGTAGAGTTCGGCAGTTCAAAATCTAAGACCAGGGTCTTCTCCGGAACTAGCTCCAGCAAATGCTCTCTGGGGAAGGCGTCCGGATAGGAAGATCTTGCGAGAACTTCATAGAAGTAGGATTTGATCGCTGAAGGATCACCAGCAAGGTACGCATATTTCAGCTCGTCGATCTGCGTACCAACCTCCTGCTGCTCTTTGAGGAATGCCGCTTTGGCAGCCTGCCAGGCTCGCACGTCTGACTGGTATGAGGTTTTGAGCGCCTCATTGGCCTTTATGGTGGCATCTGTTGCGAGCACGTGCGCTCGCTCAGAGTCTCGAAAATCCTGTTCCTGTCGCTCTCGTTCTCTATCGGCGGATGCTTGGGCTGCTACCAAGGTCTGGTAGGCCGCTTCCTCAGCTGCGAGGAGCTGCCGTGTCTCCTCCTCGGCAGCTGCCAGCTTCTTCTTGCGTAGGAGTGGAATCGCACGTTCGGAAAGGCTCCAGACAGGCACTACAGGTTCAACGTGCTTGCGCTGCGGGATGCGAGCTTCAGGTCTCGGTGGCAACGGAGTAGGCGGAACGGGTAACGCCCGCAGCTTCGGCTGAAGAGGAGGCTTCACTTCGAATGGAGAACGGGGCTTCAGCGTCCTCTCAAGGGCGAGCTCCTTTCCTGTCATGTGGTCGGCCCTGCTCTTTTGGGCTCTGGCTTTGGCTTGCCAGCGCTCTTCCCACTGAGCTAACTGAAGCCGAGCCTTCATGTTCACGTCATCCTGACTTTGTCCCCGGATTAAGCGGTACGTATTCAGTCCTGCGTGTGTGGTTCGTCTTTCCCAAGCCATGTTAGTGCCAAGCCCATGCACAGTGGTCACCGCAGCACAA
>CAXTGN010000849.1:1991-2262 GCA_964243455.1 uncultured Acidobacteriaceae bacterium | reverse complement strand
TCACCGGCTGCTCGAAAGCGATGTCGCCGAAGCGGCACTTCAAGGTACCGTGAAGCGGCTTTGGTGAATGGTTGACCAGGTCCACTTCCAGCCCGATCTCGGCTCGAGAATTATCGGCAAGTGGCAGCTTGGTGGTTACACAAGGATTTTCGATGGTGACGTGGCCGGTTGTTTCGAGAAATACGTCTCCCCAGATGCCAGCGTTCCTGCCGCGAATCGTCGGGATCCAGTCCCAGCCAATGGACGCGTGATAGGTGGGGTTGTCTGCTCC
>CAXTGN010000849.1:1613-1981 GCA_964243455.1 uncultured Acidobacteriaceae bacterium | reverse complement strand
CTCCCAGGGCGCCACCATTTCTGCTCGGACTCTCGATGGTCTTCTGCTTCACACTTCCCGGCGTCGCATTCTTTTCTATCCGCACGGCCAGTGCATTCATTTTGCCCGGCAGTAATTTACCCGTCACATCGAAGCGTCCTCGCATGAATCCACCTTCTATGCGGCCCAGCTTTTCTGCATTCAGGTACACGTCTGCCTTCCAGTTAATGCCGTCGAAGTTCAGCCAGGTCAATTCGTCTTTGCCAGATGGCGGAGTGGCAAATTCTGTCCTGTACCAGAAGTCTGAATAGAAGAATGAGTCGGACAGGAACAACTGGTTCTGTCCAAAGTTCGGACTTGTATCTTTCAGGGCAATGTTTCTTGTAGCG
>CAXTGN010000849.1:1034-1603 GCA_964243455.1 uncultured Acidobacteriaceae bacterium | reverse complement strand
GCCACGCAGCATGTGCCAGGTCCAGCTTGTTGCCGGCAACCACAGCCGCTGCTGATCTTGCCTTGGGGACGCGGCCGCCACGCCCGTAGACTTCCATCTCACTCAGAATGTAGCCGTGGGAGGTGGCGGGCCTGGTGACCAGCAGGCGCACGTAGCGGGCTTGCTGCGCCTGAACGAACTGGATGTTCTGCACTGCATCTGTACTTTGCGGCAATGGCTGGACATCGCGCCAGGACACCGCGTCTTCGGAAACCTGAATGGATCCTTCAGCCGCGCGCGCGATCCAGTACAGCTGCACGCGATCGATCGTGCAGACACCGCCCAGGTCGACATAAACCCACTCCTCATCCAGGCCCGCGCTCATCCAGGCACTTGTAAAGTCGTACGGCCCGCCAATCTGAACGCGCTGGTCCTGGTGGAAAAACGCAACCTCACCAGCGTGCCATTGAACCTGCAAGGCGCCGCTGAGGATCGCCGATGATTCATAAGTCACGCGATAGAAGCGGCTATTGCTAACACGCTGCAACGGGATCGATGGATGGTAAAGAACGGCATTGCGTTTGAGGTCG
>CAXTGN010000849.1:0-1024 GCA_964243455.1 uncultured Acidobacteriaceae bacterium | reverse complement strand
CCAGGTGCGTCCATCGTCGGAGACAGCGATCGTGATTTTGAGGCCGCCCGCATCGACATGGGCGGGTAGCCACGCGAAGGTCGCGACGCGGTCAATGGCCGGTGCACTCTCGCCGCCTCCAAGTTCGAGGAACACCGATGGCCGGGCCCCCTTCAACTCGATCGTCGTGATGGGAAAATGGTCGAGGAAGATCTCTCGATCCGGCTTGGAGAGCGGGCCCACACCTTCGAGGGACACTGCAACCCACGTGGGCAGGCGAGTGTCCTTGATGCCGTCGGTTATCAGTTGGGCGGTCAGGTTGTAGTCGTAGCTGCTGGAGTGAAACGCCGGCCGATGCAGGGCGAGATTCCGATACGCACCGGTACCGATCTCCATCGATGGCCCAAAGTATTCCGCTGGATCACCCGGATACATGCCGATGCCGCGGGTAGCTGCTCCGCTTCCCGGCACCGCTTGTTGCGCGAGGGCTGCCGTGGATTCCGATGCGTTTGCTGCCTTGGCTGGTGCGGCGAGCGACGGCAGGACTGGTAATGCGGAACCGGCTCCCGCGATGATGCTGGTCTTCAGAAAACTGCGTCTCGATGTGGACAATGCGCTTCTCCCTGCTTCCATGCGCGTGGCATCGAATCACCGGCTCCGGCTTCCGATACCTGTTCGACTTCCAAGTGTAAGACAAGCAGGATGCCAGGTGGCCGTATAGCATGGCGCTATCGATTGCGAAATGATCGGCTATCTGTCGTCCTGCCCCTGGGAATGAGGCGTGTGCATGAAGTTGATTGCGGCCCTACTGGTTTTGCTGTCTGCAGCCGTGGCTGGTGCTCAAGAAGTACCTGATCCGCTGCGAAGTGGATTCGAACATCCGCCGAATAGTGCGCAGCCACGTGTCTGGTGGCACTGGATGAACGGCAATATCACCAAAGAAGGCATCCAGCTCGACCTGGAATGGATGCATCGTGTGGGGCTGGGTGGCTTCCAGAATTTCGATGCTGCCATGCGCACGCCGAAGGTGGTCGACCACCGCCTG
>CAXTGN010000848.1:0-2266 GCA_964243455.1 uncultured Acidobacteriaceae bacterium | reverse complement strand
TGCAAATGCTACGCGGCTCTCCTCACTTGCGTCGTCCGCCGGGATCATCTCATCCAAAACCTATGGCCACTCCGCTGCGCCTTTCGGTTCTCGACCAGTCACCCGTACCTGCCGGGCATACGCCCAGCCAGGCGCTTGCGAACTCGCTGGACCTCGCGCAGCATGCCGACCGCCTTGGCTACACACGCCTCTGGTACTCCGAGCACCACGCGATGGAGATGCTGGCCTGCACAGCCCCGGAGATCCTGATCACTCGCGCGGCTGCCGCCACGTCGCGCATTCGTCTCGGCTCCGGGGGCGTCATGCTGCCGCACTACTCGTCGTTCAAGGTCGCGGAGGTCTTTCGCACGCTGCATGCCATGTTCCCGGGTCGCATCGACCTGGGCATCGGGCGCGCGCCCGGCGGCGGTCAACTGGAATCGCTGGCCTTGCGCCGCACTCGCAGCGGGCCGCAGGCGGACGACTTTCCGCAGCAGCTGGCCGAGCTGCAGGCCTACCTGCATCCCGAGCGCTTTCCCGCGGATCACCCGTTCCGCAACGTCACGGTCTCACCTGCGGCATCGGGCGCGCCGGACCTCTGGCTGCTCGGCTCCAGCATGTGGTCCTCGGTGACCGCTGCGGCGGAAGGTCTGCCGTATGCGTTCGCGCACTTCTTCTCGGCGCAGGGCACGCGCCAGGCAATCGAGTTCTACCAACGCAACTTCCAGCCCAGCCCCTACCCCGGCAACGGCCGCCAAAGCCCCGAGGCGACCATCGCCATCGGCGTGATCTGCGCGCCCACGCAGGAGGAGGCTGAGTTTCTCCATGCCTCCGTACGCCTGTTGCAGCGTCGCATTCGCACCGGGGACCGCCGACCGGTCGCCACGCCGGAAGACGCGCTGAAGCAGCTCGCTGCCACACCGCAGGCGCCCAACCCTCTGCTTTCCTTCACTGCGGGGTCGTTCGAGGAACCGGACGAAGAGTTTCCGCGCTACGTCGTGGGCACCCCCGAGCGCGTCGCGAGCCGCTTGACGACGATCGCGCGGGAACTGCAGATCGGCGAACTGATCGTGAACACCATCACGCACTCGCATGAGGCCCGCCTGCGCAGCTATACCCTGCTGGCCGAAGCCATGGGTTTGACTGCAACTGAGGGAGCCCAGCAAGCCGCATAACTGTACGTTGGCCCCTGGACTCGCGGACGCAATTTCTAACGTAGGGTCAACAGAATCCGTGGTTTGCGCCCCGCAGGCGCCTGCCGGAACTCACCCTCGTCCGCTCCCGTATACCCCGTGGATCACGTTGCGCTTCCACCCTGAAGTGCCGGTCCACGGAGCGTACGTTGTGCAAGCCAGACCACCCCACCGAACCTCAACGACATGGCCGTCCATCAGGCGCTTCGGGTGGTCTCTTCTGGCCTGGGCAGCCCTCCTGATGCCCTCCGGCCGCGGCGCGTCTGCACAGGTGAGCAAACCCATTGTCATCCCTGACACGGCACCTCACGAGCAGCCGCTGAACGATCGCAGGATCCCCGAACTGACCGGCCCACTGCGCCTGGCCGACTTTGAAGGCATGCATCCCAGCGAAGCGCTCAAAAATCACCTGGCACAGGTCACCGGCTTCACTCAGACCAATCCCAACGACGGACAGGCCGCCACGCAGAAAACCGAGGTCTATCTCGGGTATACGTCCAACACCCTGTACGTCGTCTTTCTCTGCTTCGACGATCATCCGGGCCTGATCCGGTCGCATCTTGCCCGCCGCGAGAACGTCAGCGCCGACGACAACGTTGCCGTCCTGCTCGATCCTTTTCAGGACCATCGGCGCGGCATCTTCTTCCAGCTAAACCCCGCCGGTGTACAGGCGGATGCGGCCTGGACTGACGGCAACGGCACGGATTACAGCTACGACCAGGTCTGGGATTCCGACGGCCGCGTCAACTCCGGGGGCTGGATGGCCCTCTTTGCCATCCCGTTCCGCTCCATCCGCTTCCGCCCCGGAGCCCCGGGCTGGGGCGCCGTGTTCACCCGCAATCTGCCGCGTAACTCCGAGTCCGACAACTGGCCGCACATCGCCACGTCGGTCTCCGGCGTGCTCACGCAGGAGGGCACCTTGCGCGGCATCGAGGGAATCACCGGATCACACAATCTCCAGCTGAACCCCTACGTGCTCGGGCAAAACGAACACACCCTGCTCTCGCTCGATCCCAACAACCCTTATTTCAGCACGCGCCACTTCGAAGGCACGGCAGGCGGCGAGGTCAAAGCCATCGTCAAGGACGCCATCG
>CAXTGN010000847.1:0-2276 GCA_964243455.1 uncultured Acidobacteriaceae bacterium | reverse complement strand
TGGCGCCAATGTTGATGCCCTTGCCCGGCTCGGCGGGCGCGGCATGCAGCTTCTCGCTGAAGCTGAGGAAGAGCATGTCGCGCATGGCTTTCATCTGGCCGGCCCTGGCGATCACGGGTGACTCTGCCGGCCGTGGCGCCACGGACTCCCGCACCGCTTTGGCGGCGTTGCTGCTAGCGGCTCCCGACAGTGCCGCGCGGCTGGAGAAGTTCAAGGCGGCCACATGCGGAGGCTGCCCATGACGGCCGGCGAGCGGCGGCGGCGAACGGGGAGGCTGCGTGCCGTAGCGGGAAGCTGTGCCCCAGAGCGGCGCTGCCGACCGCGGTGGAACCACGGAGCGAACTGGTGCTTTGGCCGGAGCCGGGGCTGCTCTTCTGGGCTCCTCAACGGCGACGCGCTTGCGCTCGAGGTTGGCGATGCCGAGACGCTCGCAGAGCATTCGGATCTCGCCGACGTGGAGCAGGTGCAACACGGATTCGGGCGGCTTGCCGTAGCGATCTTCGAGCTCCGCACGCACATCGGTGAGTACCGCCTCGGTGTCTGCGCCGGCGATGCGCTTGTACATGCGCAAGCGCTGGTTTTCTTCCGGGATGTAGCTCTCATCGATGCGCAACGAGACACCCAGGTTCACCGTGACGGCCGGCCGCTCCTCGCGCGACTCACCCTTCATGCGGCTGACGGCTTCTTCGAGCATCTGCGTGTACATCTCAAAGCCGATGGCTTCGATGTGGCCGCTCTGCTCGCCGCCGAGCATGTTGCCGGCGCCGCGGAGTTCGAGGTCCAATGCCGCGATTTTGAAGCCGGCGCCGAGGTCCGAGAACTCTTTGAGAGCCGCGAGTCTGCGACGAGCAATCTCGGTCAGTTGCTGCTCTGGCGGGATCAGCAGATAGGCATAGGCGCGCCGGTTCGAGCGGCCCACGCGACCGCGTAGCTGATACAGCTCGCTGAGGCCGTGGCGGTCGGCGCGGTTGATGATAATCGTGTTGGCCCGCGAGACGTCGAGGCCGTTCTCCACGATGCTGGTCGCGCACAGGACGTCGAACTCACCGTTCATGAAGCCGAGCATGACGCGCTCGAGTTCGGCCTCCGGCATCTGGCCATGACCGACGGCGACACGCGCCTGCGGCACCAGCTCCCTGATGCGTGTGGCCATCTCGTAGATGGTCTCTACGCGGTTCGAAACGAAGTAGGTTTGGCCGCCACGCTCGAGTTCGACCTCGATCGCAGTGCGTACAAGCTTCTCATCGAACTTCGCGACTACCGTCTGGATCGCCATGCGGTCTTTCGGCGGCGTTTCAATAACGCTCATGTCGCGCAGGCCCAAAAGCGACATGTGGAGCGTGCGCGGGATTGGCGTGGCGCTCATGCTGAGAACATCGACCGAGGCACGCATCTTCTTGAGCCGTTCCTTGTGCCGCACGCCAAAGCGCTGCTCTTCGTCGACTACGAGCAGGCCCAGGTCCTGAAAGTGCACGTTCTCCGCGAGAACGGCATGGGTGCCGATCAGGATGTCCACCTTGCCGTCGGCGACCTGCTCCAGGACGTCCTTCCTTTCCTTGGCCGTGCGGAAACGCGAGATCATCTCGACCTTCACGGGGAAGTTGGCGAAGCGCCTTTTGAAACTCTCGAAGTGCTGAAAGCAAAGCACCGTGGTTGGGGTTAGCACGGCGATCTGCTTGGAATCCTGCACGGCTTTGAATGCCGCACGCATGGCGA
Organism: uncultured Acidobacteriaceae bacterium; assembly: GCA_964243455.1. Lineage (GTDB taxonomy): Bacteria > Acidobacteriota > Terriglobia > Terriglobales > Acidobacteriaceae > Granulicella. Next base: position 560 of record CAXTGN010000847.1, on the reverse strand, counting down.
CCTCGGTCTTGCCATAGCCCACATCGCCGCAGAGAAGCCTGTCCATCGGCTGCGGCGATTCCATATCGCGCTTGATGTCGGCGATGGCGTTCAGCTGGTCGTCGGTTTCGTTGAAGTCGAAAGCGTCTTCGAATTCGCGCAGCATGGCTGTATCGGGCGAGAAGGCGAAGCCCAGCGCCGATTTTCGCTGGGCATACAGCTTCAGCAGCTCGTCGGCCATGTCCTGCATGGCCTTCTTTACGCGCGCCTTTGTCTTCTGCCACGACTGGTTGCCGAGCTTGTTCAGCTGCGGTGCGGGACCGCCCTCGGACGATCGATATTTCTGGATCAGGTCGAGACGGGTTAAAGGGACATAGAGCTTCGCGTCGTCAGCGAAGTTCAGAATCATCAATTCGAGGACGGACCCGTCGGGCTGGTCGAGCGAGCGCAGCCCCTCATACCGCGCGATGCCGTGCTCCACGTGCACCACGTAGTCGCCGACCGCGAGATCCCGGAAGTCTGAGACAAACGCCGAGGTTTTGGCTTTCCGCCGCACCGGCCGCGCATGTACATCGGCGTCG
>CAXTGN010000846.1:0-2278 GCA_964243455.1 uncultured Acidobacteriaceae bacterium | reverse complement strand
CAGCCCACCAATGAGGGCAGGGAACGATTGCTGGCGCAGCGCATGGAGGAGATTGCCGCGCTCAAACACGGCAGGCCTGAATCAGATTCGTAACGCGTGTCGGCGAGGAGCGACACGGATGCCTTGACACTTCCTGCACCTGGGCGGAGGCTTGGCTCCAGGCGCAACTCGGCCCCGTGCGTGTCGTACAGTTGGGCCCGGTTCTCCTATCTTTAGATCTGCAATTTGAAAGAAGCCCGTCATGCCGGCATTGCAAGCTCCTGCGTTGGATCCTGAGAAACTGAATGCGTTTCTTGGCCGCTTTGTCGGTGATCTTGCGGCGGTTCACGCCGGCATGGTAGTCCTTGGCGATCGACTGGGCCTGTATAAGGCCCTGGCCACGGCACCTATGTCTTCGGGTGAACTGGCGAAGACCACATCGACCGATGAACGGTATGTGCGCGAGTGGCTGGCCTCGCAGGCAGCGGGCGGGTATGTGATGTACGACGAAGGCAGCGGGAAGTTCTATCTGTCGCCCGAGCAGGCCTTCACGCTGGCCGACGAGGACAGTCCGGCTTATCTTCCCGGTGGCTTTCAGGTTGCGCTTGGGGCCCTGGCTGCCGTGCCGCGCATCACGGAGTGCTTCCGGACGGGTGCCGGCGTAGGTTGGAACGAGCAAAATGAAGATGTCTTCCACGGATGCGAGCGGTTCTTCCGCCCGGGCTATGCGGCGAACCTGCTGAGCTCCTGGATCCCGGCGCTGGAGGGCGTGGAAGACAAGTTGAAGCGCGGTGGGGTGGTGGCCGACGTCGGTTGTGGACGAGGAGCGTCGACGCTTCTGATGGCGAAGGCCTTTCCGAACTCGCGGTTCTTCGGCTTTGATTACCACCATGGCTCAGTTGAAGGGGCGGCCGAGAGCGCAGCGCGGCAGGGACTTGGGGACCGAGCCTCGTTCCAGGTGATCAAGGCCAAAGAGTTTCCGGGTGAAGGCTATGACCTGGTGACGCTGTTTGACTGCCTGCATGACATGGGCGACCCCGTGGGAGCGGCGATGCACATCCGCAAGACTCTCGCAGCGGATGGCACGTGGATGATCGTGGAGCCTTATGCCAACGACGAGATGAAGGACAACCTGAATCCGGTCGGGCGTGTGTATTACGGTTTTTCCACACTGCTGTGCACGCCGTGTTCGCGGTCGCAGGAGGTGGCATTGTGCCTGGGCGCGCAGGCCGGCGAGGCAAGAGTGCGCCATGTCGTGGAGAGTGCCGGCTTTAACCGGTTCCGACGTGTGGCGGAGACGCCGTTCAACATTGTTTATGAGGCGAGGCCGTAAGGCTTCGTCATACGCTACGCTACTGGCCGTACTTCACGGAACAGCCGTAGGGACGCGTAACGGCTGTGGTGACGGGCTTGCCGGCGATCGATTCGGTGAGCGCGGCCGAGACGTAGTTGTGCGCGGCGTTCACGGTGGACGGATCAGTGGAGGGAGCGTCGTCGATGGCGCCTTCGTAGACGACCTTGCCTTGCGGATCAATCACGAACATGTGCGGCGTGGTCTTGGCTTCGTACAGACGGCCGATCTGGCCACTGGGGTCGAGGATGGCGGCTGTAGGCGCGGCGTGCGTCTGGCTCAGGTAGGCATTTTCTTCTGTCGATGTGACGTTGCCCTGCTGACCGGGTGCGGAGGAGAGCACGCTGAGCCAGACCACACCTTTGCCTGTCCACTGGCGCTGCAGCTTTTCCATGTTGCCGCTGTTGTAGTGCTTTTGCTCATAGGGGCAGCCCTTGTTGGCCCATTCCAGCACGACGAACCTGCCGCGGTATTGGGAGAGGGTCTCGGTTCTGCCGTTGGAATCGGTGCCCTTGAAGTCGGGGGCCTGTTCGCCGGGCTTGAGCGCCCAGGCGGAAGGCAGGCTGAAGACGGCGAGGGTGGCCGTGGTTACGAGGCGCGTGAAACGGGTCATTGCTTCCTCCGGACTGCGCTGATTAACGAGAGGTTCGGGCTGTGCCAAGCAGAAGATCCTTGTCGATCGCCCTGGAGACGATGTCCCTGGTCAGCAGCTCGGGCAGCACATCGGCGTTGGAGTCCTTGCCTGCGGGGAAGATCACATAAGTGGGCACGCCGCTGCGGTTGACGCTGGCGAGCTCGGCGGTAATCTTGGGGTCGTACTGGGTCCAGTCGGCCTTGAGCAGCTTGAAGTGCCCTTTGGCGAGTCTTTGCTCGATGTCGGCAGACCGTAGCACGGCCGCTTCGTTGACCTTGCAGCTGAGGCACCAGGCGGCGGTGAAGTCGATGAAG
>CAXTGN010000845.1:1620-2280 GCA_964243455.1 uncultured Acidobacteriaceae bacterium | reverse complement strand
AATCCTGTGCAGGAACGAATGGGCTTTCTTCTGCTTGAGGCACATAGAAGATGTTGAGATCCCGCTCGTCTGAAGCGAGTTGAAAAGTATTGGCTGTATCCAGGAAGACTTCTAGGTTCAGTCCCATCTCGCTCAGCAGGCGCGCAATCATGGGTGCATGTTCGACCTTGGACCGATTCTCCAGAGGGATCACGCAATGACCCTGCGACTTCGTACGGTCATTCCACTGTGGCTTCGCACCAGCAGTTGCAAGCAGACACAGACACCGGATATCTGCCTCGGCGAAAGATGGGTCTAAAGAGGTAGCTTCGACATGGGCTGCGTGATGAAACAACGGACCAGCGGGCAGCTAGGGCCAACGTCTGTGGTGGCCAACGATTGGTACAAGAACTGCACCACACGTTGCGCTGCAACCTCCATATTTTCCGCACCGTCGCCAAGAGCCCGCAGTCGCGCGCCACAGCTGACCATGTCGGTTAGGTCGAAGCAAGTTAAGTCGTAGCGCGAATTCACAGACACCCCTGAACTTCTCAGAACACTAAGCTTGCTTGTCGTGCCTCATCTACAACGAGATTGTAGCGGGAGTATAAGCATGTTTAGCTGCTACAAAAGATCCGCGGAGTACATCATCTGTCCGATCCGGTATGGATGGTAAAGCCT
>CAXTGN010000845.1:0-1610 GCA_964243455.1 uncultured Acidobacteriaceae bacterium | reverse complement strand
GTGCTCTAGCTTATCCAAGCAGACGACACTAAAGCGACAACGACCACCCGAGCGAATCGACGAGGATGTTGTCATCCGGGGTCTAAAACGCAAACAGCGGTTAGAAGCATCGCTCGACGCCTTGGTGTATCACCAGAGCACCGTAGAGAAGAAGGAGCATTGCTGGCGCATCAACTCCGTGGCTGATCGCTTCGGTTCGCCGAACCCAAGTTTTGCTTTGCGGCTAGCGGCAGAGGACGCGAACGCAGCATTATGACGGGACGTTGGGTTTGTGTATGCGGCGTTGAACCATTTTGCGACGCGGTCAGTGAAAGAGCTACGGACGCGGTGACGCGTTTGGGCGCCTGAGCAAGCGGCGCAAGCTGCGGTGCAGGTGCCGGAGTCGTGGTGCCTAGCGCTACTTCCGCGGCCGGTGGGTTGGGCTCCGGCGCTGAGATGGGCGGGGTTAGATTGCCGGTCGTATGGAGGATAGCTGGGCGCGTGGATGGCGAGATGTCCGCAGGCACAGCGGGCGGGGTTTCTGAGACAGCGTTGCCTAAGCCTTTGGCGGGTGACGCTATGCCGGCCGGTGTGCTTGGCGTTGAATTTGACGGCTGCTGGCTGGTCGTGCCGCGGGGAAGCTCCTGGGCGTAGTCCATTCGCAGCGAGGTGAAGAGGTCCGCGGCGTGCTGCACAGTCAGCAGGTCAAGCTGCATTCGTGTGACGAGATTTTCCGTTTGCCCGATCAGAAGGCGATAGAAGCTCGCGCGCTGGTCGAAGGGAAAGGCGCGCTGCGCAGTCACGAGTGCACCCACGAGGCCGCCGAGAATAGCGGTGATCTCCGGGTGATGGAGAAAACCAACCGACACGACAGCCGCAGAAAGAAGAAGTCCCATCGTTGTGAGGAATGTCGCTAAGCGATTATTGAATTGGTAACGCTTAAGGCAGTCGTCGCGGAAGGAGAGCACTTCCTGTAAGAAGGCAGCGAGGGCCTGCGCGGAACCTTGGGGTAGCAAATCGCTGCTTTTGAGGCTCTGCGACGCAGTGAGTAGAGGCATATTGTGGGTTCTCGCCGGTATGTGAGTTAGGCTGGGGGAATTAGAACAGAAAATCACAGTCAGAGCCGATTCGGGTAAAACCTTAGTGACTTCACAAGTCAGCCCGGAAGTGCTTTCTATGGTTGGGTCCGGTTCACTTCTTAGGTACCGCAACGCTTAGTTTCGGGCCCTCCAGCAACAAAACATGCCTATGTTACTAAAGTTCTTGACACCCGGAACTCTTCGCGTATGCTTGGGACTGCCTCACCTCTCAGGAACTGCAAGCGCTTAGTTTCTGGCCTTTTCTTCTCAGAATAAAATCATAAGCTTCCGGCTTGATCTGGACCTTATCGCCTAAGGTCCTGGCGATTCGCGCGCCGGTTGTACTCGTAACTTATTCTCTTATCCCGCCCGCTGTTGCGGCTACCGGGGAAGACCGACGGCGCTCGTTTGCGGTGCAGCGAGTGGCAGTAAAGGCGCGTGCAATGGCTGCTATCTCGTTGAACGATCTGATCGGCGCTCTGTCCCATGCCGTGGTCCAGGCGCAGGACGAGGTGGAGCAACACCAGCTCGACCTGCTGGGCATGTATTTCA
>CAXTGN010000844.1:0-2280 GCA_964243455.1 uncultured Acidobacteriaceae bacterium | reverse complement strand
GGCTGGTAGGTTCTACTCGTTGCATCGGAAGGGGCGCTCAAAGGAGCGCCCCTTCACGTTGCTGTCCTCAAGTCTGCAGGTCGCTGGAGTGCCACAGGCGTTCACGTTTCGATTGAAGAACGTCAGCGGAGAAGCCCTCCGGCTTCCGCAGCCAGACGTCGACTGCAGCAACCCGACACCTCGGGGCACGCTCTGGCTTCATGAGTCGTGGGCACCGCCGACCGGAGACGCCTGGGCAAAAGGATACGCCGCGTGCGATGTCGGCAGCGCATATCCGGTCCCACTGCAGATTTACCTCCACGAGCAGTACTTACGAGAAACACGCGACCGGGTACCTACACGTTTTCAGCCACCTACACGCAACCTCAGCTTTCAGAGCAGGAACAGCGCGCCTTACACACCCAGGCATCAATTTCCCGCGGAAACGTGTGTCGAGTGCTCCTTTGCAGTACCGGAAGCAATGGATGCGCTTGGCCGCATGTCCACAACGCAGCGGCGCCACGCTGATACCCTGCTGAGTGAGGTTACGGCACTCTGAAGCGCGCTTCCCTTGCACTGCTGCTGGTCCTGCTGACATGTTGGGCGCCCCGCTTCAGGCGTCCCCTCCGGCCAACCTACCCCGTCGACTTCAACGTGTACTTCAGCGCGGCCAGGCTGGTTCACGACGGTGCCGCGGCGCAGTTGTACACGGGGGCAGATACGGGGGCCAACCCGCAAAAGCTGATCGCACCCGCGGGATCGCCCATCTATCGTGCCGCCGTCGCGGAGGGTCTGCCCTTCGTTGGGCTGTATGTCTATCCGCCGATCCTGGCCGACCTGCTCCTCCCACTCACGTTTCTCAGTTTGCGGACGGCAACAACCGTCTGGCTGTGGATGAATATCGCGTTTCTCCTCATGACCGCGCTGCTCGCCTCACGCCTGCTCCGGTTCTCCGCTCTGGGATGGCAGACGCCCCTGATCTTCGTAGCCCTGCTCGGCTTCACACCGGTGCTGCAGTGCCTGCACGACGGCCAGATCACCATTCTCCTGCTTCTGCTGTGGGTGGCGGGCTTGATTCTGTACCGCGATGACCGGATCCCTGCTTCGGCGGCGATCTTTGCTTTTGCAACCGCAATCAAGCTGACGCCAGCTGTGGTCATCCTGCCTCTCCTTATCTGGCGCAAATGGAAGTTCGTCGTGTTCTACACAGCTTCGCTGCTGGGCCTTTCGCTCTTGTGTCTCTGGGGCGACACACCGCATGCTTCGATCACCTATGTCACTCGCGTCCTGCCTGCTATGTCCGGCGCATTGCCGGCACTCACCAATTACTCTCTGGCGGCTGCTACCGAACGCCTGATTGCGATCGTGCAAACAGGATCCGTGGCTCCCTTCGTAGACACGCTACCGCCTGCCAACATGTTGATCGGGCGTGCGCTGTCGGCAGGCGCTCTTCTTCTGCTCCTTGCGCTGCTCATGCGCGCAGGCCGGGACCTTAGCGGGCCATCGCAACTGCTCGTGCTTGGTCTGCTTGGCTTGATGGCGCCTGTTCTTTCACCGGTCTCCTGGTTTCACGCCTATGCCACAGCCTTCATCGCGTTTGCGCTGCTCTGGTGGGAATGCTTTCAAACTCCGGTCAGCACCGGGTACCTCGCTGTGCTCACCCTTGTGAGTCTCCTGCTCGGCAGCGCTGTGTCCGAGAACCTGTTGACCCTGCTGGCTGGATCCCCTCGCTTCGCCAACTGGGCCTCTTACCTGCAGTTCGGTCAAATGGCAGCCGCCAGCGGTCTTGTGCTCTTCCGGCTCTACGGCATCACCAGACATACAGATCTTTTTGCTCCACGGGGCGATCTCAGGGCGTAAGCCCCTGCCCCGAATGCCCTTTGTGAACGCTCCGGCTGTAGCGAAGCTCATGTAGCGGCATCGCCCAGCTATCATCGAAACGTGCCTGATTCCGCCACTCCGCTCATCGGTGTCCTCGCTCTCCAGGGCGCGTTCGACGTCCATGCCAAGCGCCTGGCCGAACTCGGCGCAGAAACCCGCCTCGTACGCAAGCCGGAAGACCTAGACGGTCTGGACGGCCTCGTCATCCCCGGGGGTGAGTCCACAACCTTTCTCAAGCACCTCGAACGAGCCGGTTTCTTCGCGCTTCTAGACGAGTTCGTGCACTCCCGTCCCACCTTTGGCACCTGCGCCGGCTCCATCCTGCTCGCTCGGGAAGTGCGGAGTCCACCCCAGCGCTCCTTCGCGGTCCTCGATGCCACCGCCGAGCGCAACGCCTACGGCCGCCAGAACGACTCCGCC
>CAXTGN010000843.1:2063-2280 GCA_964243455.1 uncultured Acidobacteriaceae bacterium | reverse complement strand
ACCGTTGACCTGCTGATTACGAATCAGCTGCTCTACCAACTGAGCTACGTCGGCGTTCCTTCGTGATTTTACCGGGAACCGTCCGCAATGCAAAGCGGCTGGTGTCGAGCTGTGCTTGCGTCCTTCAGTCCTTTGAGAAAACCGGTGTAGGGTTCTGGGGACTTAGGTGCAGGCTCAGGAACTCGGCCTCCGTTGCCGGCGGCTTGCCGCGCATGAC
>CAXTGN010000843.1:0-2053 GCA_964243455.1 uncultured Acidobacteriaceae bacterium | reverse complement strand
CAGCTGCTCTACCAACTGAGCTACGTCGGCGTTCCTAGGCGATTTTACCGGGAACGGCCCCCATTGCAAACCGGAGGCCGCTGCCTTGCGGCGCTAGTCTTTGGAGAACACCGGTGTGGGATTTTGCGGGTCCAGGTGGAGGCTGAGGAACTCGGCTTCCGTTGCCGGCGGCTTGCCGCTCAGGATGCGCACGATCGCCCTTCCCCCGCCCAGAAAGATTGCCAGCAGCAGGGCCGCCAGGAACAGCACACCGGAGAAGATGATCACGTTGGCGAGCAAACCAAAGGTCTTCCGGGTTTCGACGACGTCCGGCGTAACCATGGCCTTGTCTGTACTCGCGACCTGATGAAGGTGACTGTTTTCTACCAGGGCCTGCGAGGCGTCTGGCGAGAAGCTGCCATTGGCCACGCCACCAGCGAACCTTCCCGGCGTGTCTTTGCGTTGTGAAAACTCGGTCCAAGTCCGGATAGCAGAGACTCGATGTTGCGCACCTGTGGCCCTGCGATGGTCGGGGTGGGGTATAGCAGGAGCGTCAGGGTTTCGGTACCGCGGCGGTCGTTGTACTTTGCCGTGACCGCTTCCCCCTCCTTGTCCCAGCCCAGTCCAGCCGCCGGAAGCACGCCGCCTTCCGCCATATAGCTGCGGGCGCCCAGGGCGTAGCGAACGCTGCCGGCCACCAGGCCGCGGGTGGGCAGCAACGTTGGAAGCAGGGGCTGCAGCGCCTGGCTGCCGGAGGGCTTCGGCATCAAGGCGGCGAGGGCTGAGAGGGATCCAATATCGGCGGCCGTTGCGGGAAAAGCCACGGCCACGGCCGCACCCGTCACAAAAAGCACGCCCCCATCGCCGGTTTCCGCCACCGAACCCATCCCCTTGAGGTCGTGCATGCCGGGCTGGCTCAGCACCGAGTAGGCGGCCAGCGCACCGGAGGCGTCGTTTAGTTCAACGGCCTCCACATGTAGAGACTTACCCTGTGCGTTTGTGTAGTTTTCTACGGCAGACCGTTGCGGGTTGCACTCCTCCAGGGCAGCCTTGTTGGCATTTACCAGGGAGAAGCTCGGCTCGGACGTGGCCGGCGCGGAACCGGCGGGCTTCCAGTCTCCGAAGCCCGTTGCGGGAAGCAAATCAGGGTGCAGTGCGATGGATGTTTGCGCCCCGCGCGGAGGGGCAGACTGAGCGTGGAAGGAGGGGCAAAAGGTGAGCGTCGAGGCCAGCGCGCTCAAAGCGAAGCCGAAGCGAAGGCGCATAGGTATAAGACACCGCAACAAAGGGAAAAGTTCCAGCGGGGAGGGGGCGAACCACGCTCGTCCCCCGCCCTGAGCCGCTGACTGCTCCGGGATCGGCTCTCTAGCGGTTTGCTTCGAGGTGTGCCGCCCGGTCCCGCGTTCAAGACGCAGATTCCCTTCGGGAATGACAACAAAGGGGCCCTCGCGGGACGGATGTACCTCTACCTGGAGGGAAACGGCTCTAACGCTCGGCCCGCTCGGTCGTCCGCGACTTGGTCTTACTGCCGCCGGGCTTGCCGTTGATGGCCCCCGCATACCGCGCGACCCCGGCATACAGGCTTTCCGCCACGCGCTCGCGGTAGATCGGCCGATTCAGCTCTTCGGCATCGTCCGGATTGGTGACAAAGCTGATCTCCGCGAGAATTGAGGGCATATTGGCTCCGATGAGCACAACGAACGGAGCTTTCTTCACCCCGCGGTCCTTCAGCCCGTCATTGCCCTTCCTCAGGCCGGCGTACAGCGACGTGTCCACGTCCGCTGCCAGCTCCCGGCTCTCATCGATCTTGTCCTTCAACGCAATCTTCTTGACCAGGTCACTCAACTGATTCACCCGCTGCGAGCTCACCGCGTTCTCGCGACCCGCTACCTGCATCGCCTCCGGATCGGACGTGAAGTTCAGGTAGTAGACCTCGACGCCACGCGCGCTGGCATCGGCTGAGCTGTTGGCATGCACGCTGATGAACAGATCGGCCTGCGCCTTGTTGGCGATCGCCGTACGCGTCTCGAGAGGGATAAAGGTGTCGTCCGCACGGGTGTACACGACCTCCGCA
>CAXTGN010000842.1:0-2282 GCA_964243455.1 uncultured Acidobacteriaceae bacterium | reverse complement strand
AGGCGCACCAGCAGGCCCGCGAGGTCCTCGTGCGTCCGGTTCTCGACGCGCAGTCCGATCATGATGATCGGCTTGCGCGCATGCGGATCCCGCCGCATCGCCTGGAAGCTCCGGATCTGAGCGAGGCAGGTACAGGTGGACAAAGCGTGACGCCGCAACCGGTCGCGCAGTCGCGCCGAGACGTAGTGGCTGGTAATCCGCACCACGCAGGCGTCTGACTGATAGCTGTAGCGGATCGCGGCATCCGGATCGGGTAAGCCGCGGGTGACGCGACCCGACCACTCCGGGAACAGGGTATCAACCGGACCATACAGCTCCATCCCGATGCCGCCGCACGGCGCAATCGTCTCCGGTGGCCGAGCGCCGGCAGGCGCATGCTCCACATGGTGCTGCATCCCGCCCAGCTCGTTCCAGAGCTGGTGCGCCATGTGCGTCCAGGGGGGGGACCGCATCAGGTTGACGGTACGGCTGGCTCCGCGTGAAAGGTAGGGGATGAGGTCGAGGCCGTGCCTGCAGATGAGGTGGATCAGGGAGGGCGAGATGTTGCAGGCCATGGTTCCTGCCGCCCAGCGGACGTAGCCCGGGCCACGTGGCATGAACAGGTCGAGCTGGGGAAGATAGAGGCCGACCGGTCTCGCGCACTCGTCCGCCGCGAACAGGAAGAACGTGATGCCGTGACGATGATCATGGAAGCGATACCCGATCGCCATGTCCGAGAAGCAGAGGCTGCCCTGCGCCGGGACCGGCGCACCGTCCACTGGGCTCGGCCAGTGCATCACGCCGTCCGACGCCTGCGCGATCCGCAGCTGGAAGTCGTCGAGAGCGAGGTCGCGCTCGATCCGCCGAGGATCAATCGGGATCGGCCGGTCATCCTGGCACGAGTTGAGCGTGAGGATCTCCGGCAGATCCTGCGCCGCGAGCGTCATCGGATCAGCGATGAGCTCCTGCTGCACGATCTGCGCGATCTTGAAGGTGACCGTGGGGCTGAGCTGGAGCAAGGCGCTGGCGGCAGGCGACAGGACTGGCCGCGCATCGAACAGCACGGAGCGGAACAGAGGACCGAGGATGTGCATCACCTGCTTGCGGAAACGCTGCGCATCCACGGGCCCCATCTGCTGGATGCAGTCGCCGAGAAAGCGGCCCTCGGTGTTCAGGATTCTCATCCCGAACTCCGTCTCGGAGCAGAGCTGCAGGATCGGATAGGATGCGAACCCGTTGAACAAGGTCTCCGCCCGCCAGCCGGTCATGAAACCACTGACGATCGGTCCCCCGTTTTCGCGTAGCGGTTGATAGACGCCACGGATCGGTATCTTCCACTGTCCATCCGTAAAGATGGCGGCATCCCGGATCAGGATCGGATCGATTACCGTGGTCATAATCGATGATGCTCCGTCCTGAAGCGATGTCCGCTCATTAGCTTCTATACCTGTTCCGAATCGAGTCCAGTCTGCTCGACATCCAGCCAGGCTATGACCAGTTCCGCCTGATCAACCATCCAACAAAGTCTCATCACCCCACGTCGATAAGCTTCAAAGATGAGACACGTCTCGTCCTACGAGCGGAACCGCAGGCTTCCACCGCAGGCGCCTTGTGCGCATCGGTTGCGATCATGGTGGTATCCGTGATGGTGTAGGAGCCTGCAGTACCGAGGCGCCTCTCGGAACGGACGCATGATCGAGACGGAGTCCTGCGTGTTCGCCTACAAGCACCTGATCACCGATCCCGTGTTCCAGTGCGACCGTCTCTGGTATCTTCGCGTCAGCGACAGGAACGCGGTAATACTAAAGCATCTCAGTGGCGCGCCGATCGAGTATTTCGCCGGAAGCTGGTTTCCGGTCTTCGTCTATACCGGGCTGCAGACCATGTATCTGCTCGCCCTGGAAGCGGACGGGATGCGAGCGACTTGGCTGCTCTCACCAGACGGCAGGCGGCTGGGCGACAAGATCGAGGACCTGACGCCCGATCAGCATGAGCTGCTGCGCCGCGCGATCTCGTCCCGCGGCCCGGCAAGCGTCGACTGGCTGATAGGCGACGGCATGCAGCTCATCGAGCCGCTCCTGCTCCGTGACATACTGAGCCTCGCTGCCGGATCGGCCAGCGTTCCCGACGCGCCGCAAGCCGCCGCACCGCATAAGACCATTGCCATGCTGGGCGCGCCATCCGGGCTGCGGCCATACCTACGGTTCCGGCCGGGCGACCGAACCCTGCTGCTTGCGGAGGGCTGGAACCTCCAGGAAGGTGCATGTCGCGCGACCGGCTCGCTCAGCTTGGCAGGCCGCGAC
>CAXTGN010000841.1:0-2282 GCA_964243455.1 uncultured Acidobacteriaceae bacterium | reverse complement strand
TAGCGGTGATCACGACAGGAATACGCACCGGCATGAGACTGCGCTTCGTGGACCATGGGCCGGGTATCGCGGACATCAGCCTAGCGCTCCGAGATGGGTACACCTCGGCCAAGGGCATGGGATTGGGACTCGGTGGGAGCAAGCGATTGGTACATGAGTTTGACATACAGTCGGCAGTCGGCAACGGGACCACGGTCACGGTGGTGCGATGGAAGTGACGAGTCGTGTAAGCAGAGTGATCCGTGTGCAGTCCGCAGACCAGAGCGAGGTGGGCAACGCTCGCCGGCAGGCCCTTGCGCTAGGCTCTCAACTCGACTTCACGGAGTTACGCTGCGGCGAACTGGCGATCGTGGTCACCGAAGCGGCACGCAATCTTGCTACCCACGGTGGTGGTGGTGAACTGATCCTCACGCCATGGAAGGTGGACGGTCTTTCCGGCGTCGATGTGCTCGCACTGGACAATGGTGCGGGCATTCCGAACGTGCCGCTGGCATTGCAGGATGGCTACTCCACCGCGGGAACGCCCGGCAACGGCCTGGGTGCGATCGAGCGGCTGGCGCAGCACATCGAGGTGTATTCGCCGGCAGGCAAAGGGACCGCAATCCTGGCACGCCTGCTGGCATCGGAGGATATGAATCCGGATCAGCTGCCCATATTCGGTTCGGTGGCCGTGCCGTTTAGTGGGGAAACCACCTCTGGAGATTCCTGGGCGGCCAGCTACTCGCAGGAACGCACTGTGTACCTGATGGCAGATGGCCTGGGTCACGGTCCCATCGCCAGTCAAGCAGGTCAGCAGGCCATCCGCACCTTCCAGCAAAATGCACATTTACCGCCGCGTCAGTTGCTGCTTGCCCTGCATGCGGCTCTGCAAAAGACACGAGGTGCTGCGATTGGGATTGCAGAGATCCTGCACCAGCGCAAGATGCTGACGTACATCGGTGCGGGCAACATTGCCTCTTCCCTCTGGTGCGGAGGGCGCATGCGCAGCATGGTCTCTATGAACGGAACGGCGGGTCATAACATGGGGAGTGTGCAGGAATTCAACTATCCATTGGATGGCGATAGTCTGCTGCTGATGCACAGCGATGGCCTTCTCACACGCTGGCAGCTGGCGGGATATCCGGGACTTGCGATCCGGCATCCGGCATTGATTGCGGGTATGTTATACCGGGACTTCAGCCGACGGCGGGATGATGCCACGATCCTCGTGGTGGGGGTGAGCGGATGAGTGAGCCTGCCGTTGTACCCGTTCTCAAGCTTAGGCTGCAATGGGAACGCCACGTTGTGCACGCTCGACAACGCGCCCGCGAGATTGCCGAAGCTCTGGGCTTTGAAAGACAGGTTCAGGTGCGATTGGCCACCGCCACCTCGGAGCTGGCACGCAACGCGTTTCGTTACGCAAAGGAAGGCGTTGTTGAATTCGCCGTAGCGCTGGAAAAGCCGCAAAGCCTTCGGATCATTGTTTCTGATGCCGGTCCTGGCATCGCGGACGTCACCAGCGTGTTGAATGGCACGTACGTCTCCCGCACGGGCATGGGCAAGGGATTGCAGGGCACCCAGCGCCTGATGGATGGCTTCACCCTTACAACCGGTGCCGCCGGCACGCAAGTCCATATCTGGAAATACGTTCCGGCCTCGGTGCCTCCGATCACGCCTGAGTCCGTAAAGGCTGCAGTGCTCAGGCTAGCCTCGTCGGATGTGGACGCCTTCGACGAAGTGGAGCGGCAAAACCAGGAACTCCTGCGGACGCTCGCGGAATTGCGTGAAAAGCAAGAGCAGCTTGCGCAGCTGAACAGCGAGCTGGAAGACACAAACCGCGGCGTGGTTGCGCTTTATGCCGAGTTGGAACAGAACGCAAATGATCTGCGTCGCGTATCCGACCTTAAAACGAGCTTCTTATCGAATCTTTCGCACGAGTTCCGTACGCCGCTGAATTCCATCCTTGGGCTGTGCCGAATACTTTCGGACCGCGCGGATGGCGATCTCTCCCCTGAACAGGAAAAGCAGGTCTCCTTCATTCGACGCTCGGCCACCGACCTGAGTGAACTCGTGAACGATCTTCTGGACCTGGCCAAGGTGGAAGCTGGCAAAGTGGACATTCGCCCGCGTTCCTTTCAGGTTTCCGATTTATTCGCGGCGCTGCGTGGCATGCTGCGCACGTTACTTCCCGGCACCATGGTCGAGCTTACATTTTCGTCACCGGACGATCTGCCAACGCTTTATACGGACGAGTCCAAGCTGTCGCAGGTACTGCGTAATCTAATCTCGAATGCATTGAAATT
>CAXTGN010000840.1:0-2291 GCA_964243455.1 uncultured Acidobacteriaceae bacterium | reverse complement strand
CTCCGCCATGTTTCCGGGTGCATTACAGCTACTCACTGCGGAAACGGGTTTTCGCGCGATCTCACGCAGTTCGAAAGACACCGGGTCGCTGCGGTATATGCGAAGCCGCGCCTGCTACCCCACCTTGCGTTCTGCAAGAACCTCGTCTAGCATGCCCGCAAGCGAGCCGGTCCGCGTGCGCACGTTGCTTTGCGCCTGGTTCAGGCTTCCATTCAAGGTGTCGAAGCGCGCACGCAGGCTCATCAGCTCATCTGCAATATTCAACGCGGATAAGACCGCGACACGCAGGGAGTCCACGGTGGCACCATGCGCCGAGACCGCCCGCATCTTCGCATCCACCAGCGCCGCGAGACGTTGGATATGCTCCGGATCGGTGCCCCGCAGCTGGTACACCTGATCGTAGATCTCCACCACCACGGCCCCGGATTCGCGTGCCGCCAGCTCCGCACGGGAAAGCTCTGCCGCACTCTTTTGCACGTTCACGTTCTCAGCCAAAACCGCTCCTTACATTGAACAACAGCAAGCAGAAATAAAACAGCAACTCATCCGTGCGTAAAAACCGTGCGCTCACCCGTGCCGCTCGTACTCTTGCGACTTCCTGTCGCTGCACTTCACAAAAGCTCATCCATTTGCGCAAGCATGCGCTCCACTCGACCGCGTACGGCCTCCCGTTCGCGATGAAATCCTTCCAGCTCCGTATGCGCTGTACTGTTTGCTTCTTCCAGTGACGCCAGCCGCTCATGCAGAACGGCGATCTCGGCCTGTGCGGCGTTCCGTTCGGTTTCGACGGCGGTACGCGCATCCCGCTCGCGGCGAATCATCTCCACCGCCTGCAACACCTTGCTTTCAAGGGCCTGGAACTCGTCCGCACTGATCGTCGGCCCGTTTCCGTTCGCCCCTACGCCGTCCATGCGATCTCCCGGTGTCACAAGCGGGATTCGCATCGAGCAATCCCGTTGCAGTATAGCCATTCCGTTAGTGGATTCCCGGTACCAAACTCGGAAAGGAACCTTTGCGAATCCCTCTCGCCACGGCGAAGCCGAAACCCCTTACTCCGGAGCGCGCTGCACGCCACCCAAAGCCGTGAGGGCCGTGGTGATCTGTTCACACCATGCGGTTAACTCATCTTCGGTCAGCGTGCGTTCCGCAGACTGAAACACGAAATGCGTGAGCAGCGAGTAGCTGCCGGCAGCAATCGCCTTGCCTTTGGGGTCGCGATAGATCTCAAGCGGCTCCACCCGCCGCAGCTCCGGAAGCCGCAGGCCATGCACAACCGCTTCGATCTCGCTCCACTGCACCGCGTCAGGGAAGATGAACGAAAGATCCCGAACCACCGCCTGAAAGCGCGAAAGCTCGCGCAGCGCAGGCTGTCGCAGCGGCCGCTTCAACAACGCCGCAGCATCGATCTCCGCCAACGCGCACCCTTGCCGCAGCTTACGCGCCGCCATCTCGGCGGCATTCAGTTCGCCGAAGACGCCGATCAATTCACTGTCCAGCAGCACACGCGCCCCACGCCCCGCTTCTACCCACGCCGGCAGCGGCCGCTGTTCGCTTCCAGTCTCAAATCGAACCTCGCCCGCGAACTTCGCCAGCATCCCTTCCACGGCGCCCTTCATCGCAAATAGCAACGCATCGGCAGCACGATGAAGCGGCCCCGCCACGGCATCTCCCGTGGCGCCCAACACCAGCCCCGGCCGCTCACAAACCTCAGCCGTCGAGCCCGTAAACACCGTTCCCATCTCAAACAGCCGAACGCTCGTCACACCCCGAGCCAGGTTGCCGGCCAGCATGCTCGCCATGCCCGGCAGCAGCGACGGCCGCAGCATCCCCGCCTCTTCATTCAGCGGATTCCCGATCGCCACCGTGCCGGCCTTTGCGTCGCCGAAACTCTCCGCCTCCGCAGCCGAGGAAATCGCCTCCGTATACCCCAGAGCCCGCAGCGTCGAGCGAATCGCCGCCTCGCCCCGCTTCGTCGGCTGTTCCACCATCGCACCCGACCACCCCGGCAGCGTATCCGCAAACCGGTTATAGCCGTACACGCGCGCCACCTCTTCGATGAGGTCGATCTCACGTTCCAGATCCAGCCGCCGGCTTGGCAGCGTCACCGCATACACACCGGCTTCACCGGAAGGCTCTAAAGCACAGCCAAGCGACGTGAGGTACTGCGAAACCACCTCATCGGTCAGCCCCGACGTGCGCTCGCCGGTCTCGAGCACCGCATCTTCCAGCGTCGTGCCCAGGATGCGCTGCACCTCGTTTACCCGAAGCACGATGCGGTCCCGATCGGCTAT
>CAXTGN010000839.1:0-2294 GCA_964243455.1 uncultured Acidobacteriaceae bacterium | reverse complement strand
ATTGGGGTGACCGCATTCGGGTTGATCATGGTCTGGCTTCGTCCCATCCCGATCCAATCCGCGCCTCACCTCGATATCGCCGGCGCCGCGTTACTTTCCGCCGGAACGTGCTGCTTGTTGCTCATGCTGAGCTGCGGCGGCGCGGCCTATCCTTGGCTGTCATTGCCCGTGATAGCACTCGGCGCAGGCTCCGCTGCGGCCTTTTTCCTGCTGACGCGCGTCGAGATGCGGGCGCCGATGCCGATCATGCCCCCGGCATTTTTCATGAACCGCGTGTTTGTCGTTGGTGTAACGGTCATAGGGCTGGCCTCGATGGCCTTGTTTGCGGCGGCCGTGTTCCTGCCACTGATGTTCCAGCTGTTGATGGGCGCTACCCCGGCGAAGGCCGGGTTGATGGTGGCGCCCATGATGGCTGGGGTTATTACGGCCTCGTTCGGCGGTGGTTGGATGGTCACGCGAACCGGGCGATACAAGTTGTTCCCGGTCATCGGCCTGCTAGCGGCATCCCTGTCCTATGCGGCGCTGAGCTGGACAACGCGAAGAGACACCAGCGCGCCGCCCATTGAGGCAGTACTGGTCGTCATGGGACTCGGGATCGGCTTCGTGATGCCGAACCTCACGACTGCGATCCAAAATGCAGTGGACCGGAGCGAGATCGGAGCAGCGACCTCGACGGCGGCTTACTTCCGCTCCCTCGGCGGGGCACTTGGGATCGCGCTGTCTGGAGCCGTGCTCGCTGCGCACCTCGGTCATCTGCCCGCAAACTTGCGTACCGTTGGAAGCGGAGCGAGTAAGGTCGCAGGCTTACCCCAGGCTCAAGAAATCGTAATGCTGGCAGCTTACCGCTCTGGTCTTTCGGGCGCGTTCGCCGTTGGTAACGTTATCGCGGCATTTGGCTTCGCGACCGTGTTGTTCCTGCCCGAGCGGCCGTTGCGCAGAGCAACGGCAGACGTTGATTGAGATACCCGAAAAGCCCGGCATGCTCTCGAGTTTTCATCTGAAACGTTCTTTAAGCGAAGACTCACATGCCCAAAAAGACAGACAATCCTGTCGCGCAGCTTCTAACAACACAGTCGCTAGATACCAGTCGCGTAGACGGCGGAACGGAGGACGGGCTGGTTCCGGTGACCTATTATCCGGTCTTGATGCAGCAGCAGTTCATCCGCAATCGTGCTGAGGTAAAAGACAAGCCTTACTCGGGATTCTGGAACCCCGACCTCCTGTGGCGGCAAGCAACGCAAAGTTGCTCCAGCAAGGTGTCATGCCGTCGGAACAGACGCTGACCCCAGGGATTGCTGACATCAACTAGCTCGTGGATGGCTCCATCGATTTCCCCGATCCGGGGTATGCCGTGTTGGACGGTCCCACGGCTTACTTGCAAAGCCGTATCGAGATGGCCGGCGTGACAACGGACATGTTCAAATGGTGGTTCACATGACATCCATTGGAGAAAGAGGGCCACATGCTATGGTTTCCCTATGCACATGTTGACAACTCGGTAGCTGATCCGGCGCGCCTTGCGGACACGGCGCTGAGTTACGAACAACGGTTGTACAACAATCCGAACTTTGTTGAGGGGTTCATCGGACCGTCCTCGCTCAAGATCGTTATCCATTTCACCGATCCTGTCGAGCTAGGGTTTGACAAGGCGTTGCTTCGACGTTCGAGGTTCACCACGGGCGCTTGCGGCACCATACGGCTAGCGGAAGCTCCAGAGACAACTTTCATGCTCATGGTGCATCTGGCTCGTGATACCGGACGTGGGCTCGAACTCCTCAGCCGTTACTGGATCGGGGCGCATCCGGAGTTCAAACGTTTTCAGGGGGGTTCCGATGCACCAGCTTTGCTTGGGAAGACTGGCATGGACCGCACCGCGATGGAAATGCTCGCCTATGAGATGTCGGTGCATGACATGACGGAGTTCAGTACTCTCGCTGGGCTTTTACCTGGTCTACACCATAGGTTCGGCGGCTCATGATGGAACTTGAGCAGGATGACGCCAGTGAGAGTCGGCGGAAGATTTTCAGGCAGCGAAGTTTCTGACTCAAGCCTTGTGCCATGTCGGAGGCCAGCACGGATGACGCGACCTTTGTCGATGGACTTGCGGAATCAGGCCATGGCACGCCTGGCAGTTGGGGAGAGCGTCCGGGCCGTTGCAGTGGCCTTGAGCGTCAGTCCGGCTAGCATCGTGCGGTGGTCGCAGCGGCAGCGGCGCACCGGCAGTGCCGCACCGGGCCGGATCGGTGGCTACGTGCTGCCGAAGATTGCCGGTGCGGACAGGGACTGGCTCATCA
>CAXTGN010000838.1:0-2294 GCA_964243455.1 uncultured Acidobacteriaceae bacterium | reverse complement strand
GCACCTCCTCGCGGGCAGCTTCATCGTTCGCATGGACCAACCCTATTCGCGCGCAGCCGATGCGCTGCTAGACCGCCAGTTCTGGGCGCCCGATGACCCGCAGAAACACCCCTATGACGACACCGGCTGGAACTTTCCCGCGCTCTTCAATGTGCACGTCAACCGCATTACCGACACGGCTTTCCTTTCGGCGAAGATGGAGCCAGTCACCAGTCTCGACGCGAAGCGCGGGCAGATGGCAGGCACCGGCGACGTGTTCGCCGTGCCCAACACGGGCCAGAGCACGCTGCTGACACTCGTGTACAAGCTCGGCCCGGGGCATGTCACAGTGACGGAGAAGGCAACCGAGGTCAACGGACAGCGCTTGCCCGCGGGATCGCTGTTGCTGGGCAACGTTGACACCAACACGTTACAGCCGCTGCTGCATTCGCTGTCGCTGGACGCCATGCGTCTGAGTGCGGCGCCAACGGTCGCGACCCACCCTGCGGCCGCGCCGCGCGTCGCGTTCATGCATTCCTGGCTGGCGACGCAAACCGAGGGCTGGTGGCGCTATGCTTTCGACACCGCAGGCGTTCCCTACGACTACATCAGTGTGCAGAACGCGGCGACCATGGCCGATCTGCGCAGCAAGTATGACGTGATCGTCTTTGCGCCGGTAGGCCATGCGTCCTCCGACCAGATCCTGAACGGGCTGCCCATGTATGGCAACGCTCTGCCATGGCAGAAGAGCGACATCACGCCCAACCTCGGCCGCCTGGACCAGACCGCCGATACACGACCCGGGCTGGGCTATGAGGGCTTGGCGCACCTGAAGGACTTCATCACCAAGGGCGGCCTGCTGATCGCCTGCGAGGACACGGCACAGTTCGCAGTGGACATGGGTCTCGCCCCCGGTGTCAGCGTTGGGGCGCGCGGGGATGCGCGCGTTGTTGGCTCCGTGCTGCAGTCGGCCTTCGTCCAAGCAGCTAACCCCATTGCTGCTGGGTATAGCGATGCGCCCCCGGTGATGAGCTCGGATGGCATGACCTTCAACGTGAGCAGCACCGTGGGACGTGCGGGAGGCCGCTTGCTCATGGACCCCTACGAACAGCGCCCGACGGGCCGTGGCAGTGTAGGGGATGCGGATGTGCCGCAAGGGCGCAAGATCACCGAGCCTGATCCATTGCCAAAGCCCAAGGCTTGGGAGCCACGGCCGCTGAACGAGGAGCAGACGCGCAACAACCCTAACGTCATCCCCGCGCAGTTCCGTCCCGATGTCATCCTGCGCTTCGGCGATGCAAAGGGACTGCTGCTCTCCGGTCTTCTGGACAAGGGGGGCTCTATCGCCGAGCGCGCCATTGTCGTCGACGCACACCTCGGCGAGGGCAACGTGCTGCTGTTCGGCAACAACCCCGTGTATCGCGGCGAAACGGTCGGCACCTATCCGCTCGTCTTCAACGCGCTGATGAACTTCGATCACCTGAGCCACCAACCCGAGCCACCCAGCAAGTAAGCCTCACATCGTTCCACCCTGGAGAACTATTGAGCGAGTCACGCATGTGTACGTCCAGTATCCGCATCGCCAAGCGGGTCTACCCGTTGCTGCTTTCCCTGGCGGTTCCTGTTGTATGTCAGACACCAGCGGCTTCGCCCGCACCTATACCCGCAAAGCACGGCATGGCGCTGGATGATCTCGCGAAGTATCTTCGCGTCGGTTCTCCGCAGGTCTCGCCTGATGGCAAGTGGGTCGCCTACACGGTTGCGCACATCGACACCGGCGAGGACAAGAGCGTCAGCCAGCTCTGGATGACCAGCTGGGATGGTACGCAGGACATCCAACTGACGCATGGCAAGGAGTCTGTCGGCAACCCGCGCTGGAGCCCCGATGGTCGGTACCTTGCCTTCACCTCTGGACGCGAGGGCGAGGCCAAAGGATCGCAGGTGTGGCTGCTGGACCGTCGTGGCGGTGAGGCGCAGCAGCTGACAGACATCAAGGACGACCTTGGCGAGTACCGTTGGTCGCCGGACTCGAAGCAGCTGCTGCTGACCATCACCCAGCGCGAGGAGCCCGAGCCCGAGAAGGGCGCCAAGCCCAAGCCGCCAAAGCCGGTCGTGATCGACCGCTATCACTTCAAGCAGGACCGGCAGGGGTACCTCAGCGACAAGCGGGAACACCTGTTCTTTTTTGAGATCGCGACCAAGAAGCTCGCCAAGGTCACGAATGCTGCCCCAACCGGCGATACGTCGTACGCTGAACAAGCGGCGGAGTGGAGTCCTGACGGCAAGCAGATCGCCTTTGTCAGTAACCAGACGCA
>CAXTGN010000837.1:0-2295 GCA_964243455.1 uncultured Acidobacteriaceae bacterium | reverse complement strand
CTGCTTGCGGGCGCCGTCCTTCCCCTGTTGTTGCTGCGCTTCTAAAAGCCGTTATGGACGCGCTTTTTACACACAAAGTCCGCATGTGCATGCAGAACTGCACAAAACGCCTCAAAACCGCGTTAGGGACGGCGTAATCGCATCAAAAAACGCCGCCTATACTCGACGGATGCCGTCTGTCCTGCCCTTCGAGCTAGCTGCCTTTGTTCTGGGCCTGCTTCTCGGCAGCTTCCTGAATGTCTGTATCTCACGCATTCCAAAGGGCGAAAGCCTCATCCGCCCCGGCTCCCACTGCCCGGCGTGCAACCGGCCCATTCGCCCCTACGACAACATCCCGCTCCTAAGCTGGATTCTCCTCCGCAGCCGCTGCCGACACTGCAAAATGCCTATTCCTTGGCGATATCCGGCGGTGGAAGTCGGCACCGCGCTCTGGTTTCTGCTCGCCTTCCTCGTCACGCATCACGCCATTCTTGCCGACATCACCGCGGGCAGCCCGATCGACACCACCAAGCTCCTGCTCGACGGCGTCGGCATCAGCCTGCTTGGCTTTGCGCTCATCGGTCTCATGGTCATCGATTGGCAGACCCACACGCTGCCCGACATTTTCACCCTGACCGGCACCGCAGCCGGATTCCTGATTACCTGCGTTCAGGCCATGTTTCTCACTACGGGTGAAGGCGACATTCACCTGCGCCCCCGCAGCAATCTCCGCATGTCCAGCCCCGGCTCCTTCGCGGCACGCGGCGATGTGTTCTTTACCGGGCCGGAGGCGATCGTTCTCGGCAGGCTTGCGGCCATCCTCGCCGCCGCCGGGCTCCTGCTGTTGATTCGCGCACTTTACAAAGCGCTCCGCGGCCGCGAGGGCATGGGTCTGGGGGACGCCAAACTCCTGGGCATGATCGCCGCTTTTCTGGGCTTTGGAGACGCTTTTGTGACCTTTTTTCTCGGCATGGTCGCCTGCGCCGGCTATGCCATGTACCTGCTCGCCCGCGGCCGCGCGAACGCCGCCACCAAGCTCCCCCTCGGCAGCTTTCTGTGCGGCGCAGGCCTCGTCAACGCCCTGATCGGCGAAGCCCTGATTACCTGGTACAGGGGACTGCTGTAGAAGTGAGGAGTTAGGAGTGAGGAGTGACGTGTGGAGGCGTTCCCGATGGGACACGGCACCGTAGCTCTTCCGAACCGGCTTCTCGGTAGCATTCCCACTCCCTACTCCTCACTCTCCCGCGAACATTCGCCCTGTCACAAAGCCGCTTCACTCTTCCCCCCTCACTCTTCACCCCACCTTGACACCCACTTCGCCCCCTCCTACCCTGAAGATTAACGATGACCTCTCCTTACCTCTGGCAGTACATTCCGCTGGCCTTTCAGATCCTGGTCGCTGTGGGTATGGCGGTCGGCATGGTGGCCGGTTCGTTCTTCATCGGCAAGCACCGGCGTTCCACGAACAAGCTGAGCGCCTACGAGTGCGGCATGGATCCCATTGGCGACGCGCGCGGTCGCTTTTCGGTCCGCTTCTACATGGTTGCCATGCTCTTCATCTTGTTCGACGTGGAAGCCGTTTTTATGCTCCCCTGGGCGGTGATCTATCGGCACCTGCCGGCGATCACCGGCTCCCGCTTCTTCGGCTTCTGGGAGATGTTTGTGTACCTCGGCTTCGTCGCCGTCGGTCTCTTTTACGTGTGGAAGAAGGGCATTTTCAACTTCCTGAACGACAAAGCCGACCTCTAGCCATTGTCTTTTTTGAAAGTCGATCCCCGCCGCAGGCAAGGGATCTTTGTATATCGGAGCAGCACAAATGCCAGAACCTACTGACAACGCCCAGGTACCCGCCGCCCCAGATCTGAGGAAGGCGGTCTTCGGTATCGATGCCGTTCGTGAAACGCTGGCTGCGCACCCGGTCTTTGCTGCCACGCTCAATGCCATGCAGAGCATAAGCACCGACGCCAAGTGGGACCGCGAAGAGCTGACCCTGACCATTGCGCCGGAAAATATCGTTGGGGCCTGCCAGGCCGCCCAGGCTGCGGGGCCGGACACCATCCCGACCTGCCCCATCGCGACGTCACGGCCGTGGACTGGTATCCCGCCGAGCCGCGCTTCCAGATCAGCTACAGCCTGCTCTCGCATCGCCTGAAGCAGCGTATCCGGCTGATCTCCCGTCTTTCGGGCGACAACCCCACCATCGACTCGATCACAGGTGTCTGGCCTTCGGCGAATTTCTACGAACGCGAGATCTTTGACCTCTTCGGCGTCACCCTTGCCGGCCACCCGCGCCTCACCCGCATCATGATGCCCGAC
>CAXTGN010000836.1:305-2300 GCA_964243455.1 uncultured Acidobacteriaceae bacterium | reverse complement strand
CGGTCGCGGTTGCGTACAGGAACAAAGTAGAGCAGCTAGGAGAAGACGGCCCGACAGTATTCACGCAGGAAGCCAGGATGTTGGCAAGGGTGTTGAGCTTCGCCTGTGGGACCACTCCGTTGCCGTTTGGTGTCGTGGATAGCGCCAGATCGTTGAGGTCTTGAATGTTGTATAGGTTCGCTGCGTTCGCAAACGCGTTGGCTATCCCTGTTTGGGCAAGCGAACCACCGGGCGCGCCGATGTCGAATGCATCCGTGGCATAGACTGCCGCGGAGAAGGCGGCTGCTACGGTCGAAAGCTCACTGACAAAGACCCCGGTGTACGTGCTGTCAAAGTTGCCTGCATTCGGGCATGTCCCCAGAAGGGCGATCTCATTCGCGGCCGTGTTGCTCCCAAACCCGGGATTGCCGCCCATAGAGGCGATATAGACCTGCTGACCCGGGGTGCAGGTGTCCGGAATCTGGAAAAAACCTCTGGAGTCAGTCGTGACGTAATAGCGCCCACTAGCGTCCTGCTGTGCGGGATAGCCCGGGTAGGACGCACTCGTCAGCAAAGACGTGGCCGCTGAGCCATACCCACTGGTACCGGCGGCGAGCAGGTACACTTTGGCATTGGTTATGGGTTGCTGACCGCCGTGAATCTTGCCGCTTAGGGTTCCCATCGATGTGTCAGATCCAGCAGAAGTTCCAGAAGAACTGTCCACATTGGGGAAAAGCGTTGCTTGGGAACATCCCAAAAACAAGGAGCAGATGACGGAAGTAAAAAGCGCTGCCGTCGCAGTTACTCTGAGCTTCATGGCCGACCTCGTGAGTAGGAGTCTCTAACCTCACAAAACCAAAAGTACCCCTGTGGAGGACTAATCCGTAATCCCCCAAATCGGCCATTACCTATCGCTATTTAGCAGGCAGTCTTCGAACGGGTGGGTGAGTTAACTGGAGCTTGGGGGAAGTCATAGATCAAACGGGAGTTGCACGCGACGATATCTTGAAGAATCTTGGAGGGGAAGGCGGGGTGGGACCCGAAACGTCAGTTCCTCTATGACATCAGACAGGGCGTTGCGGTGGATGGCGCTGCTGCCGTCACTCTCTGTTTGGCACGAACTATCGTTCACTAAGAGCTTGCGAGGGAAGCGTGGTCCTGAGAACATGATGGCATGCCTTGGGGAGGAGCGTGAAGTTCAAGCAAGCTGGCGTTTTGAACGGAGAACAGGTATTCATTGGGTTCTCAGATGGGACTACGGCCGTGCTAGCCCTCAACAGGTGGTCGCGCGAAATCTGGAACGCGTCGGGTCAAGCCACCCGTAAACACGCAAGCAGCGCAGAGCAGGTTTACTACCTTCCGAACCAAAGAGATCGCCCACGCTCTTGGCGAGAAACCCGCCCTCCCTAGATCATTGCTCCGCTTGTGTTCGCCGTCTGATGTAGGCGTGAGCACCAGAACATGCTTGTTCTATGACCTAAATGCATCACCATCGAAGAAGCTGAGGACACCACAGTCAGCAGATCATCGTGTACTTCTCAGACGCGACCTACGCCGCCGCCGAACGCCGTCGGTAAGGAGACCGGAGGCGAGGGCCATTCCGCTATGACCCGCGCGGCCCAGTCTGGTCCGAGTGTTAGGTACAGCACATACGGTTTACGCGCTCGTCTGTATCGTTGACCTGTCCCCGCAACGGCGAGTTTCTATGGGCGCAGCAGACGGGTATTATCGCGTGGTTCGACAGCAACAAAGGTTACGGATTCATCGGGCACGAGAATGGTCCCGACGTCTTTTGTGATTTCAAGAACCAAGAGCAAGGGTACACAAGCCTCCAGAGGGTCAGGCCGTTATCTTTGACCTAGACAAATCCCCTTTAGGATCTCAGGCTTTGAACGTCAAACGCCCCTCACATAGCTACGCCGAAAACTTCGAGTGCACCTCGTTCTTGACATCAAGAGTATAGCGTGTGCGATGCGCGGTACTGATTGCGCTCAGGATGACTCTGAGCGCCCGTGC
>CAXTGN010000836.1:0-295 GCA_964243455.1 uncultured Acidobacteriaceae bacterium | reverse complement strand
TTAATCCCAACCAATTTGCCTACGTCGTTTGAAGCAGCTGCAACCTCGATTACAGTGTCACCCATAGGCGATTGGTGATGAGTGATGGAGAGGCCTTCAGGGTCATCTACAAGTGCGCGGAGAAGATCCGAAAAAATCTGGATCACATCAGGCTGGGTACTCTGCTTAGTTGCCATAATGTTAGCCAATGTACATCAACATTCTCCCCACGTTGCGCGTTGCCTATGCGGTGTGTCGTATAAGCAACGGAATACCCTTGGCGCATGATGCTGGCCTGAGAACATGGCGGGCATGG
>CAXTGN010000835.1:0-2301 GCA_964243455.1 uncultured Acidobacteriaceae bacterium | reverse complement strand
TGAGACCATCACGCCCTCCGGCAGCCTGCGCCGCGGCCGCGAGACCATCGGGGACATCGACCTGCTTGTGACCGGCCCGGCCTGCGAGCCCGAGGTGGTCGCCGCCGCGGTGGAGCATGTTGCCGCACTGCCCCTCATTGACAAGCTGCTGGCCAAGGGCCAGAACAAGGTCAGCTTCACGCTGCGCAACAACCTGCAGGTCGACGTTCGCTTGCTGCCGCGCGCGAGCTACGGGGCTGCGCTGCAATACTTCACCGGCTCCAAGCACCACAACGTCACGCTGCGCCAGCGCGCCATCAAGCGCGGCTACACGTTGAGCGAGTACGCCCTGCTTCGCCTGGAGGACAACCACGTGGTCGCGGCGGCGACGGAGGAGGACATCTACAACGCTCTGGATCTCCAGTACATCCCGCCGGAGTTGCGCGAGAACTGCGGCGAGATCGAGGCCGCGGCGAAAGGTGAGCTGCCCGAGCTGATCGTGCGCAATGACCTGCGCGGCGACCTCCACATGCACACCTTCGAGTCCGACGGCGCGAACTCCATCCGCGACATGGCCGAAGCCGCCATCGCCCGCGGCCTCGAGTACATCGCGATCACGGATCACTCGAAAAACCTCGCCATGACCAACGGCATGGACGAGCGTCGTGCCCTGGCCCATGCCGCGCGCATACGGCAGGTCAGCGACGAGCTCGCGGGGGAGTTCGCCGGAGGAAGCGGACCGCAGTGGGCCCACTATGAACGGCGTCTGCGCGAGAATGAGCCCGAAGCTCGCAAGCCGGAGACCCCCTTTCGGCTCCTTGCGGGCATTGAGTGCGACATCCTGCTGGACGGCCAAATGGACCTGGACAGCGAGACGCTGGCCCAGCTCGATATTGTCATTGCCAGCGTGCACTCCGGCTTTGGCCAGGCGGCCGAAGAGGTCACCGCCCGCGTTCTGCGCGCCTGCGAGAACCCCTACGTGCAGATCCTCGGCCACCCCACCGGCCGCAAGGTGCTGAAGCGCGATCCGTACAGGATTGACCTGGAGCAACTCCTGCCCGTGGCGGCCAGTCGGGGCATCGCCGTCGAACACAACGCTGCCCCTGCCCGGGCCGATCTGTCTGATCTTCACCTGAAACGTGCACGGGAGCTCGGCTGCAAGATCGTCGTCAACACGGACGCCCATTCCATCGACGAGCTTGACCTGATTGACAACGGCATCGTCCAGCTTCGCCGCGCGTGGCTCACCTCAGCCGACATCCTGAACTGCCTGTCCGTGGGGCAGCTTCTCAGCCAGCTGCGCGCCCGGCCATAGACCATCCCCCTGCGTCAGGTGCCAGAGACACCTCAATCAGGCTATGCTTTTCGCAATATGGCCGAACTCAAGATCGCCCCCGCACGTGAGTCCAGCAACGCACCCGCGGTCATTATCTCGTTGCTTGTTTTGTCGGCGGTCGCCGCAGCTATCTTCTACTTCAACCCTCACAGGGTGTCGGACCTGGTCGTCACATCCGTGAACAGCTACGCGCCGCACACCACCTTCAGCGCACTGGACGGCGGCCCCACGCCCAACGGGATGCACGTCCTGGATGCCCCCACGACAACGACGGAAAACGACCTCTACATCATCGCGCACGTCGCGTTCACGAATAAGCTGAGGCTGCCCATCTTCATCACCGGCGCCAATGCCCACGTGAAGCTGGCAGACGGCACGGAGGTGGACGCCAACCTCTTATCCGCCTCCGACCTGAAGCGGCTGGAGGTCATCTTTCCCGAGATTCGCCGCCACGCGATCGATCCCATTTCGGACGGCGATGAGATTCGACCGGGTCAGACCCGCATCGGCACGGTTGTGCTCCCGTTCCCGGGGCAGACGACCGACACCTGGAACAGCAAGAAGTCCGCAACGCTGACCATGCAACTGCGGAATCAGGACGCTCAAACCACGGAACTGCCGTAAGTTTCTATCGGGAAAGCGGCTCCCCGAAGGGAGCCGCTCGCGACAACTCCGGTGTGCCTAGGGCAACGCCACGGGAGCGGGGCTGTTCTTGGGTGTGCTCAGGTAGCCCTGAACCTGGTTCTTGCTGATGTTGTTCACGACGATCTCAAACAGCGCCGGGCTTTTGCCCGAGTAAAACTGCACCGGCTCATCGAGGTTCTTGTCTTTCTTCTCGATGTTCTTGTCATCTGCGCTCACGTTCATGGTGTACTTCGAACGCTTTACGTCAGCCTTCTTCAAAGACAGCTTTACGGTGCCGACAACCTGGCCGTTGCCCCCCTTTTGCAGGCTAAACTCGTAGTAGTTCCGCTCGCCACGGCGCC
>CAXTGN010000834.1:0-2303 GCA_964243455.1 uncultured Acidobacteriaceae bacterium | reverse complement strand
CGGCACGCGATATCCGCGACCTCCTCAGGCCTGGCTGCTGACTCAGTCTCCGCATCCGAGGCGCCGCCGAACAACGACATCGTCTGCGGGGGCTCCGGTTCGATCTCGGCCGCACCCTCCAACTCGGCGTCAGCGCCTGCGTCCCCGGCTTCGGCTGCCACCTCTTCGCTCACTGCCTGCGCCGTTTCCGCAAGCGCAATGGCCAGGTACCCTGCCCCCCGCGCATCCTTCAGCAGGGCCGCGAGGTCTGCATCAGTGGCCCGGGCCACATACTCCGGAACGACCTCCTCCACATCCGCCACAAGCGACTTCAGCAGCGTCGTGAACTCCAGCTCCGTATACAGCTTTCGCAGAGCGGCGGTGTCGGGCGCAGGCGTCCGCATCAGCTCCAGGTCTGCCTCGATCGGCACGGAGGTATGAATGGTCACCAGCTCTTTGGAGAGGAGGATGTTGTCCTTGTTATTCGCGAGCGACTCGCGATAGGTTTTGCGCTTGATGGCCTCGGGCTGCTCTGTCGCGGCGGCGATCGCGGCTTCCACCGTCCCAAACTGCTGAATGAGCTCTACCGAGCCTTTGTCGCCGATGCCCGGTGCCCCAGGAATGTTGTCAATCGCATCGCCCCGGAGTGCCATCACGTCGATGACGCGTTCCGGAACGACCCCCAAGGTCTCCTCGACCCCTTTGGCGTCGAGAATCAGGTTGTCCTTGGTCGGGTTCAGGATCAGGACGTTTTCGTTGACGAGCTGCATCATGTCCTTATCGCTCGAAACCACATACACCTTGTGGCCCAGCGCGCTGAGCTGGCAGCTGAGGGTGCCGATGACATCGTCGGCCTCGAAGCCCTCATAAAAGACGATCGGGATCCGGAAGGCCTCCAGCGCGCGCCGGATGTAGGGCTGCTGCTGGATCAGATCCGGCGGCGTCTCGGTCCGGTTGGCTTTGTACCCGCCATACTCGATGGTTTCGAACTGCTGGGTTTTGATGTTGAACTTTTGCACGTCCTTCATCTGCCCGGCGAGCTCGTTGCGATGCACAGGCCGGCCCACGTCATACACCGCGGCGAGGTACTCCGGCGCGAAGTCCTCCCGCAGCTTGTTCAGCATATTGACGAAGACGTAGGTAGCCGCGGTCGGCACCCCGGTGCGCGTGGACATTGGCCGGGACCGCTGCATGGCGTGGTACGCGCGAAAGATGAACGCCATGGTGTCCAGCAGGTACACGGGCGGCTTTGTGTGGGGTGTCGCAGGCTTCGGGTTTTTCTCAGGCATCACGTTCTCTCTCACCCTAGGATGCCACCGCCTTCTCGCGTCGGCACCCTCGGCTGCGCTAGAGTGCAGGAGATGAAGAGTTCACCGGCAAGGCTCGCGGCACTCGTCCTGGCACTCACCCCCGCAACGTTGGCGGTGTCTGCCGCGAAGCAGCAAATAGTGGCTCCAGACGCAGGCTGCGTGCAGCAAAGGGGCAGCTATCTTTGCAATTGGTCCAGCTTTAAACTCGCGTTTGAGCGCGCCCACACGGTGGCGGTCGAGACGGGCCCCATGGATCGGTCCACGGCCACCCAGGTCAAAACGCTCGTCGGCGAGCTCGGCAAAGCGGAGGTTGCCTCCGGTCATTCCGCCGACCTTACGATGATTGTGGTTCGCAGCGATACGGCGGGCATGAACATCGGGCCGGCGGATCACGAACTCGCTACCCTGCGTGTTTACGCGCCCAACGAGAATTCGTCCCGGGGCACCCTGCTCTGGGCGGAGACCTACCGCGGCCAGGGTGACCGCCCGTGGCCGTCCCAGATGCACGCGCTGATCGAACAGTTCCAGGGACGCTTCGGAAAGCGCTAGAAGCGGCGACCACGTCAGAGCAACAGCATGCAATCCCCGTAGCTGAAGAAACGGTATTTCTGCTCGACGGCGTGCCCGTAGGCGGCAAGGACGTGTTTCCGTCCGGCAAACGCACTGACCAGCATCAAGAGCGTCGACTGCGGCAGGTGAAAGTTCGTCAACAGTCCGCCCACAAGCTTGAAGTGGTCATCGCCGTCCGGCGCGGGTGACAGAAAGAGGCCCGTGGAGCCCGACTGTGCCTGCAGCTGGAGCGGGTTCTCCGCGGACAAGGGGCCATGCTGCGCTTCAAACTGCCGCGCGAGGTGCTCCAGTGTGCGGGTTGTGGTGGTGCCCACGGCCACAATGCGTCGGTTGGCTGCCCAGGCCCGATTCAGGGCGCTCGCGGCGTCCTCGCTCAGCGTGTAGGGCTCCGCGTGCAGCCGAATGTCCTCGGTTCGCTGCACTCGCACCGGCTGCAAGGTCCCC
>CAXTGN010000833.1:0-2307 GCA_964243455.1 uncultured Acidobacteriaceae bacterium | reverse complement strand
GAACGATCTCGCAGTACACCCATGGAATGGGCTGAAACTTCTTCGGCCAGTCATCGGGGTTGTGCGGCCACGCGATCCAGGTTGCGGCGTGGGGTGCCCACTCGGCGGGCATGCGATACCTGGTCTGGGCGGAGACGGACTGCGGCACGACCTCCATGCTACACGGGCTGGACATCCCCGATTGGGCGGGTGTAGTGTGCCCCCTGCGCTCGAAATCGAGAGCAAGACGCGTCTCTAGCGATGCGTGATCAGCACCGGGCTTCGGCCCAGAGAGAAGGAAGTTGCAAATGGCAAAGGAAGCACACAAGAAGGCAGCGGAGCACCACGAGGAAGCAGCCAAGTCGCACCGTACCGCAGCGGAACATCACGACAAGGATGACGCTGCCGCACACGAGCACTCGACCAAGGCGCACGCAAGCTCCGCAGCCGCTCACAAGTCCTCAGAAGACGCTCACGCGAAATCTGCGGCAAAGAGCAAAAAATAGCTTCAACCGAGCAGCAACGAAGCGGGCCTCATGGTGGCCCGCTTTGTTGCGTTCAGAGACGTCTCTCGTCCAGGTATCCACAATCACGGAAGAACACCAGCTTCACCTGATGAAAGCCACACCCGGGCTGCGGCCATCAGCCGCATCTGCGTTTTCCTTCGCGGAGATCGCGCCGATAAACTGGGTGAGAAAGGCAGCTTCCTGTTCTTCTGGCGAAGTCGCCTCGCGTTCAGCCAACCTCCTCAGGATTCCATCGTTGCTTCCGATCATGCTCAACCCGCGCTTCCGGTCGCTCACAAGAGGCAACGTCCTGGTGCTCGGCAGCATGGGAGCAGCAATGCCCCTGTCGCACTTCCCGCACCTGCGCAGTACGCCATGGCTGCTGCTCCCTCTGCTTGGCATCGCGCTGGGCACGGCCGACACCGTGCGCTGCATGCGCCGGCGATGGAACTTCTACCACGGCGGCGTGATCCTTTGTATCTACATGGATCTGATGGTCGGCATCCTTGTGCTGTTCCTTCTGCTCTACCCTGCCCTGGCCTGATCTACAGGGTTTCAGTGTCGGGATGGCTGCTAGTAAACTCGGGAAGACCCGATGCCCTCTGACCAGCCCAAGTTTTACCTGACCACGCCGATCTATTACGTAAACGCGCGACCGCACATCGGCCACGCATACTCCACCATCGTCGCGGACGTGCTGGCGCGCCGGCACCGACTGCTGGGGCAGGACACGTTCTTCCTCACGGGAACCGACGAACACGGGCAAAAAATCGAGCGCTCGGCCGCTGCGGCCGGCGTCGCCCCTCAGGAGTTCACCGACCGCGTTTCGGCCGAGTTTCGCCGGCTGTGGGATCGCATGGGACTCACCTACGATGCCTTCATCCGCACCACCGACCCGCTGCATAAGCGGGGTGCGCAGAAGCTCTTCGCCGACCTGTACGAGCGTGGCGCGATCTATCTCAGCTCCTACACCGGCCAGTACTGTGTCTCTGAAGAGATCTTCGTCGAAGGTCCGCCGGGCACCATCGGCCCGGATGGCAAACCCACTGAGACGGTGACGGAAGAAAACTTCTTCTTCAAGCTGAGCCAGTATCAGCGTCCGCTCATCGATCTCATCGAACTCGACATTCTGAAGATCACGCCCGAAGCCCGCAAGAATGAGGTGCTCAGCTTTTTGCGCGGCAACGTCGCAGAGGCGCAGCGTGCCGCCCGGCCTGCGCCCAGCGAGATTGAGAATGAAGCGCCGGTCAGCGAAAAAGCCGTTACGGTTGCCTACTCCGATCTGGGCAATGCGTATGTGCCGGGCGCGCTGCGCGATCTGTCCGTCTCGCGTTCCAGCTTCACGTGGGGCATTCCGGTCCCTGAACCCGCGGCGAGCGCAACGGACAAGAAGCATGTGATGTATGTGTGGCTCGATGCGCTGGCCAACTACATGAGCGCCATCGGCTATGGCAGCGAGGACCCGCAAAAGCAGGCCGAGTTTGCTCATTACTGGCCGGCAGATCTGCACATCATGGCCAAGGAGATCACGCGGCAGCACTGTGTGTACTGGCCGGCGTTTCTCCTGGCCGCTGGCCTGCCCCTGCCGAAGGCCATTACAGCGCATGGCTGGCTGCTCTTTGACAACGCGAAGATGTCCAAGAGCAAGGGCAACATCGTCCGCACGGAGACAATCCTCGACGCCTTCGGCGACCATGTCTATGGCAAGCAGTTTCCGGTGAGCACCAAGCAGGAACGCGATCTGTTTGCGAGCGACGTGCTGCGGTATTTCCTGCTGCGCGAGATTCCGTTTGGACAGGACGGCAGCTTCAGATTCGATGCC
>CAXTGN010000832.1:0-2307 GCA_964243455.1 uncultured Acidobacteriaceae bacterium | reverse complement strand
TCCTGTTCTGAATTGCTTTGCGATGCTCCCGTCACGCCTGTACCGGCACTCACCCATGATGCGATGGTGCTACTCCCCACTGGACGTTTGCATCACCGCTGAACCGTCAAGGCGCAAGTTCCCGATTAGTGATCCGATCACTGCGTTGCGGAGGCACTCTTGACGGCTAGCTACGTGAGACTCGCCCGCTTACGGGAAGTCTTGAACAGCGTACAGGCGTTGCGGGGTGTCCCCGCTCCAGATGGGGGCCGGAGGACGGCAACGCCGGCCGTAGGCAGGGAAGAAGCTTTCTTCCCTAAGCAACAGTGCTGAAATATTCCGACAGTTTGCCGATAACGTGAATGTCTTACTCAAAGCCAAGCCGCTGCGAGAGCTGCCGTTGAAGACGCTCCTGAAAGCCATAGGGCTTGCCCTCGCTAGTCGATATGGGCGCAGGCCGCTTCCCTGGCGGAACGCACCTCTCTGCGCGGGGCAACCAAGAGCGGAAGCGAGATTGACGGCTTCGTTCGTACCGGATCTGCGAACTGATTGCCGACCGGCCTCAAGTGCCAGGATAGCGACGTTGTGTTACGACTGCTCTCCTGCTGCAGCAGAGTCATTCGCGCGGGAGTTCGAGGAGCTTTGGCACAGGGCTGCGAATCTGGTCGTGGCCCGCCAACGATAGCTAAGCGACTCGGCGAACGAAGACCAAAGAGCGAGCCGGAACTCGGGGGCCGGCCACATGATCTCGTACGCCGACAACGCTCACTCGGCAAACGCGAACGGATTACTGTACTCTCCTCGCCTATGAGGCCTTCACATGAATCCATCGAAATGCGGGATTTCCGGGCTTTTGAGGGCCGGTTTTAAGTATCCGCTTGGGTGCGGGCTTCTGTTGGTCGTCTTAGGGCAAGAGTGCAAGCAGTGCGACGCTCGACAATCATCACTCGCGTCAGAAAGATGCTGGCATGCTGAAGACCTGAGATTTCCGCCTGGCACTCGTGACGATGTGCTCAGGCAGTCTGTCACCTTTCTGACTCAGGTGGAGAGCATACCTACACATCCTTACTGGCCGCCGGGCAATTCCGGCATCACGATCGGTGTGGGCTGGGACCTGGGCCAGCATAGCGAGTCTGAATTGCGGAAGGAGTGGTCAGGATTGGGCGCAGCAAACCTTACGAACCTAAGCATCGCGGTGAAGAAGACGGGACGGGCTGCAGAAGCGCTGCTGCCGGAGATCAAGGGCATCTATATCCGTCGAGCCCTCTCAGCCTCTGTGCTAGAGCAATCGATTAGGGACGTACAATACCCTCTGACATTGCGCCTATTTCCTGGAACACAGCTACTACCGGCGGAGTTTCAGGTCGTACTTCTGTCAGTCATTTTCAACCGCGGGGTAGCACTAGGCCGCGACCCCGATTGGCGAACGGCGAAAGCTCTTGATACCCGGTGGGAGATGCGGAAACTGCAAGGCGATGTGGCAAGAAAGGATCTTTTTGCAATCTATCTTCGCCTCGGCACTATGAAACGGATTTGGGAAAGCGATCCGAAGCAACGCGGATTGCCTATCCGCCGCAAAGATGAACAGCATCTGATTCGCCCTTACGTGGATAAGGTGTTGCAGTGGGAGCAGAAGCAGGACGCTTTAAGGGCAGCTGGCCTGCCGCCATGCCCTAAGGATTCAGCGGGTGATTGACAAAAGTGGTATCGGCGCAAGTTCATTTGTCAACGAGGGTCCGGAACCGCCGATCGATCACAGTCTTGAGCGAAGAGTCCACTCCCTCGAAGCTTCGTCCTACCGACGTTCCGGGAAAGACGATCACCACAAACGGACCCTTGCTTGCCGAATTTCGCGTGACCAGTGCCGGAACCGTCAGTAGCTTCAGCGTCGTTGAATCCCGCATCGGCTTACCATTCGTCCCCAACCTCGCTTTTGCCCCTCGCACGATGACACTTTCGCCGAACAGTTGATGGGCTTTCACGGACATCTCGCCAATCTTGTCCAGTGGTCCTGCGTCCGCAAACACTGCCTCCACACAGTGCCCGTCGCGAATCACCATCGCGCCGTCGCCGAGCGTGATACCGCGCTGTGCATACCAGAACGGCCTAGCCTTCCCGCCAGGCAGCACGATATAGGGCACATCGAATGGAGAAATTCCGTCCGTGTGTCCTAATCGTCGCCGCAGAATAGCACCATATGAAGGTGTGCTCGAGCCGGTTGACACCCACCTTGCCTCCCCGCACAGGATGAGGCGCCCACCCCTCAGGTGCTCCATCAGCATCTCCGTCATCGTCTACATCGATCGTTGGCACTTCAAAATACAGTTC
>CAXTGN010000831.1:1636-2312 GCA_964243455.1 uncultured Acidobacteriaceae bacterium | reverse complement strand
GACGAAGCTGATGGCCTGAGTCCAGGTCTCCGGGTCGTAGCGCGCCAACGCGGGATGGGAGGCAACCAGCACCTGATCGGCCAGGCGCGTAGCCTCCCCAGAGATTTCGTCTACCTTTTGGCCGAGAACAAGAATAGCGACAGGGTCGTTGCCGGCGATCTGACGTGCGGCATTCACCAACTCATACGTGCCCTTGCTGAGCCGCGTTCCTTCGCTTGTTGCGACAACGAGAATCATGCCCTGGCTCCGATCTCTTCGAGCAGCACCTGGGCGACTTCGGCAGCGGCCCCCGGGGCATCGCCGTCAACTGTCACAATGCGCCGCAACCGCTGCTTCGCCTGAATTTCTACTCTAGTCGTGCGGACAAGTGCCTGGACGCCGAAGCTCTCCAGGGGCTCGGTGCGTAGCTCTTTCTTGCGTGCCTTGACGATGTTCGGCAGGGTGGGAAAGCGTGGCTCGTTCAGGCCCTGCTGCGTTGTCACCACCGCGGGCAGCATCACTCTGAAGCCTTCGCTCCCGTTATCGCGATCATGTCTGCCCTGCAGTTCGCCGCCCTGCATTGTGAGCTCCGTGGTCCATGTCAGTTGCGGCCAGCCAAGACGCTCCGCCAATGCCGCCCCCAAAGCCTCGCTGTCCCAGTCCGACTGGCGGCCGCCGCACAACACCAACTCCGCCC
>CAXTGN010000831.1:0-1626 GCA_964243455.1 uncultured Acidobacteriaceae bacterium | reverse complement strand
CCTCGCGGGTAACAAGCTCTGCGATCACCTTGCTCATCGCAACCGCATCCAGGGCGGTGTCGCTGCGGACATAGAGGGCGCGGTCCGCACCCAGCGCCAGCGCGCCGCGTAGAGCCTCTTCATTTTTCACCGGTCCCACAGCCACGGTGATGACCTCCACCTCCCCTGCGCTTGCTGCCTCGCGCAACCGCAGCGCCTGCTCGACCCCGTATTCATCCATGCTGTCGATGACCAGTGACGTGCCGGTGAGGTCCACCGCATTGTCTACGATTCGCAACCCGCCTTCAGCATCGGGAACCTGGCGGATCAGGGCAAAAATCTTCATACATCTCCTCGCGTCCACCCCGAAGGTGCCGCTTCCACCATACGCCTGTCAACGGGCCCGGATGCCCGGCGCGAGATCGATTCCGTCCAGCGAAGGAGGAGAAGCCCAGGTAAGCGCAGCGAGCAAGCCAAGTGGACAGGCTCAGGATCGACCGCGTACCGTTTTGACGGGTTGCACAAACGTGCGGAGCTTCCTTTCGCACCGGGAGTTGATAGGCATGCAGGAAGTCGCGATCGTGAGTGCTGTGCGCACACCGGTAGGTAAGTTTCAGGGGGCGCTCAGTGAGATGAGCGCGACGGAACTGGGGGCGCTGGTGGTTCGCGAGGCAGTGCGCCGCGCGAAGGTAGACCCTGTCAGCGTGGACGAGTGCCTCATGGGCTGCGTGCTGCCCGCCGGTCTGGGCCAGAACCCTGCGCGCCAGGCGGCGCTGCGCGGTGGGTTGGCGGACCGTGTCGCGGCCCTGACGATCAACATGGTGTGCGGCAGCGGATTGAAGGCGGTCGCGCTTGCTGCGCAGTCGATCCTGACCGGCAACGCGGAAATCGTTGTTGCCGGC
Organism: uncultured Acidobacteriaceae bacterium; assembly: GCA_964243455.1. Classification (GTDB taxonomy): domain Bacteria; phylum Acidobacteriota; class Terriglobia; order Terriglobales; family Acidobacteriaceae; genus Granulicella. The sequence goes on along the minus strand of CAXTGN010000831.1, from coordinate 745 downwards.
GGGATGGAATCGATGTCCAATGCGCCATACCTTCTTCAAGGGCTACCGCATGGGCGACGGCGCCGTTATCGACTCGATGGTGAAGGACGGGTTATGGTGTGCCTGCGACAGTCAGCACATGGGCATGACGGCGGAGTTGGTCGCCGAGAAGCATGGCTTCACTCGCGAGCAACAGGATGCCTTCGCTGTGGAGAGCCACCGCCGGGCGGCCGTGGCCACGGCTGAGGGTCGTTTCACTGCGGAAATCCTGCCTATTACACTCCCTGGCAAGAAGAAGGGCGCTCCGCCGACGCAGTTCAGCGCGGACGAGAGCATTCGCCCGGATACGACCGTCGAAACACTCGGCCAGCTTCGCCCCGCATTCAAGGCCGAGGGTGGAACAGTCACCGCCGGGAATGCTCCGGGCGTCAACGATGCAGCTGCTGCGGTCGTTGTTATGTCGCTGGATCGCGCCCGGCAACTCGGCCTGGAGCCGATGGCCATCATTCGTGCGCAGGCCACCAGCGGGGTGGCTCCGCGGTGGGTGATGCTCGCGCCCGTGACCGGTGTGCAGAACGTTCTGCAACGGGCCGGATGGAACCTCGACGAGGTGAATCTTTTCGAGTTAAACGAGGCGTTCGCGGTGCAGGCTCTCGGCGTCACGAAGGAGCTGGGCATCACGCTGGACCGGGTCAACGTGAATGGGGGCGCTGTGGCGATCGGGCATCCCATCGGGGCGAGCGGGGCGAGGGTGCTGGTGACGCTG
>CAXTGN010000830.1:0-2318 GCA_964243455.1 uncultured Acidobacteriaceae bacterium | reverse complement strand
AGTGGAGATACGGGAGAGCAGAGCAGAGTGCGGAAGTGGGAAGGGAGGGGGAGGAAATACGAGTTAATTTGCGTTGCATGTTGGCATATTATCTATCTTAAAGGAACATTCCGCTGACTATTGGCCTCTCTTCTTCCTTTTTTTAGGATACAAACGTGGGCGCTCGAAGAGGCAAGGAGGAGATTAGAAGCAGAGGGGATATTACCAGATCCGTCGCCAGCGCCGGAAAAAAAGTAAAAACTTAAAAAGACTTTGAGTCGTTGTTTGTTGTTGGCATTTTTGGGGGCATTGCCCCTTCTTCGCTATCAGTGGCGTTGATGATTGATAAGAAATGCTTGAGGGATGTTCAGTAAAACAACATAGTATTCGCAGCGAGGGATATGTAAATAATGCTTCGCGTTGTGTTGAGAAATTGGTGCTTTTACATTCTCGAAGATGCATTATCCGGAGATTTCGAGGACTTGTGATGGAGTGATGGGAATTCGCAATTTACATATATACGTTGCGATGAGGATTTGTGGCTTTAGACTTCTCGGATACGACGCGGCAAAAGGACCATTGAACATTTCCAAATAGACCGATCTGTAGCAGTCACCAACACCTGACTCATGCGGGACAACAGCATGTATCTTACACAACGCACCAGGACGATCTATGCCAAAGGCATTCCAAACGGACACCCTCCACCTCTCTTCTCCCTCTGCCTCTCCATAATCTCCAAAGCCTCCTTCTCCCTCCTAAAGCCTTCTACGCCCTTACCATGCATGCCCGCAGGCCCCACCTCCTCAGCCTTAAACCCTCGTGGGAAATATTTATCGCCTTCATCACCCGGCACGGGCAATCCCATAGCACGGCCGACCCAAGCCGACGGTCCCCACCGGTTCCAGACCGTTGGTTTGACATAGTACGGCATCGCTTCGTAGAAGGTCATGTAATAAGTCCCGTGCTCCGAGGGCTTGTCAGTGGCTTGGACAACGCTTAGAAAGGACGGGCGCGGCAGGGCCAAGTATCGCAGGCAGAATTTGCGGACGGCGAGGAGGGTATCTACGAAGGTGAAATAGCTGCGGGAGGGCTTTTCGAACCTGCAATCACGGCATCAGTATTTCCGCTCTCTCTCGGTTGACCAAAAAAAAAGGTCATGGACTCGACCCACATCATCGCCTCCCTCAGCCTATCGCCCATTAACACGCTGACCACCTTGCTCCCTGCCCCTTTCGCCCACGCCGGAACCCCCCACAGCAAAATCGCCACCGTCTTCTCCGTCAACGCTTTATTGCCCTCATCCGGCCTCATCTCTTTCCTCTCGTACGCCTCCACCCACGCCTTCACATCCTCCATCCACTCTCTGCCGTCCTTCCACCCCACCCCACTATCCTGGCCTTTCAGCCCCTCGTACCCAATATCCATCGCCTCGCCCACGCCCCTCCAAAACACGCCCAGCGCACACTCCTCAATCGGGTCTAGGCTCCGCCACTCGTACGCCTCGATCCAGCGTACCGGCTCACACGCAAACAGGCCAAGCGTGTACAGCATATCCTCCCTCTTGATCTTCCCGCCGCGCACGTACCCTGAATGAATCCAGTTCATCCGCGCCATACCCTCCGCCCACCGCTCGCTGCCCCAGTCCTGGCCTAGAATCTCCCCGACCAGCACGCTCGTGTCCGTATACCGCTTGAACGCGGCGTTGGGGTCGGACAGCTGGCGGGTGTGCAGGAGCAGCGCAGAGATGGAGGGGATGCCGTAGGTGCGGAAGAGGGCGAATTGGAGAGCCTTGTTGAAGGTGAAGGGGAACTCTCTTTCGGCGAGGGATTTTTGGATCAGGGAGGCGGATTGCAGGGTCATGGTCTGGAGGGAGTGTGGGGTGGGGTATTGGGTTTTGAGGCGGCGGAGGCGGAGAGGTCGGAGGACGGTGGTGATGATGGGGTAGAGGACGAGAGAGAGGACGATGGGATTGAATGAGAATCGATAGATGAGAAAGGAGGCGATGAGGAAGAGAAGGAGCCGGGTGGCGAAATCGGAAGAAGGCGACATCGTGATTGAGAATTGACGCTTTTCTTACGGTCAGAATCTAGGCAGTTGTGTGTATGAAGCTTGATGCATCTTCTTTTTCGAACTTGTGGGGAATCGTCCATCATAAAGGTATAGGATATGTATGGTCTCGAGATGCTTGACAGTAGGTTGCTCGATGTACGCGAGAGGTAAAGCCCGCGCCAATTAGGAGGCTCCGCACTTTCAACGTTGGTAAACTGAACATTTAGAAGCCAATTGAAATCATACGCGAGACTTCATTGAGACTAGTATTCGGTATACTTTCGTAA